>NZ_JBNRJY010000477.1:0-566 GCF_059414725.1 Wolbachia endosymbiont of Tuta absoluta | reverse complement strand
TTTACTTTTGATATTAAGCTAATCCATGAAAGTCTGACTTGATTAAGTAGCCATTTAAAACTCTTCATTGTTTTACCCTTGAAACGCCTTTGGCTCCACTGTCATTTTAATGCCACTGTGATTTTCAATACTTCAATATACTTAGGAGAATACGAAATGACCAAAACTGTCACACTGACAGGCCATTGACACAGCTGAAATGATTATTATTTATCAGACTTCCGACCCAGAAGTTTCGTCTCGAGCAATGCCCAATTTGAATATTCAATTGCTCCAGAATTTCTGTCCTAATTAAATGGGTATCTGTTTAGAAAAGTTAAGTAACATTCAGAATCATTTAAGTTTGGCTTTGATGCAACCCTGAAAATGATGTTTGCAGGATTGATGCAAAATGGTACAGCAACCATACTTTGCTGGGCATGATCTTTTTAAATATCATTAGCTGAATAATGAAAATTGATATTGTTTTAACGGGCCTGTATTTCATTATTTACGAAATGAGATAATCAGTTAACGCGGTTTACGCTGACAACATTATTATCAATATTGTATCAATGCGAACTCAA
>NZ_JBNRJY010000476.1:0-688 GCF_059414725.1 Wolbachia endosymbiont of Tuta absoluta | reverse complement strand
TTTTGCTTTGATTTTATACACTACTCTCTTCTTCTTTTAGCTGTTCTTCTGTTTTACCAACTCCGGCAACTTCAGGCCATGTATATACTACTCCAGGAATTAAGTTGTAATTGATGTGCGGTTTCTGCCCTGCTAAAGTTTCTGCAACAAAAACACCTTCTTCTTCAGCTTTGTGAGCAAGCATCGCTCCTTTGATAACATCACCGATCGATCCGTTCCCGCAATGATTTCTGAAAAATCAGTACTAAGAAATGCATCCTTTCTCCACTGATACACCTTGTCTTTTTTTGCAGGTCTTACATTCTTATATGAATTGGCAAACTTACATACATATCTACGTTTTTTGAATAAGTAGAGTTTATAATGAAAGTCTTTTTTCTCATCATACAATTCTACGATCGATCAACGAAAGAAAATTTATTGTTGAAGCCTAATTATTCACCTATGAAAAAATTAATAACAACTTTGAGTCTTTTCATCGGAACATTGGCTTTCTCTCAGGTTTCCGAAGCTAAGATCAGAGAATTTATCAAGATTACCCAAGCCGATAAAATGGCTATTTCGTCTATGCAGACGTATATGGAACAATTTAAAAAAAGTGCTCCGAATATTCCTGATGAGTTCTGGAAAGAATTTGTGGCAGAATTTACAGCAGATAAAATGGTAGAGCTGTATGTCCCGATATACG
>NZ_JBNRJY010000475.1:0-9124 GCF_059414725.1 Wolbachia endosymbiont of Tuta absoluta | reverse complement strand
GAGAAGGAACTGCTACTCAAGTGTTATTTGCTTAACAAATTTACTGAAATAGGCATGGCTAAGTTTGATATAGCTTCATGAATTTATTATACATTACCCACTATCCGAAGAGCTGTGCAACAAAGCCATTCCAGCGTCACGAGAAAGTAGCAGATTTATGACGGCAGTGCCCAGAGGTGTCATTCAGTAGCACCTTGTCGTTCCAGTAGCTCTTTCGGTATTATTCAAGTAGCCTATTCGGTGTCATCCCAGTTCTTGACACTGGGATCCAGTTAAATTTACGAGTATAAAAGTAGCTGCTTTATGTTAAATACAACGTTTTGATGATTATGAAAAACCAGTGTCAAGCACTGGAATGACATCTTCCTACAGATAATGTTCGTACAGTTGTAACTGGAATAACACCATCATAAAGGAGCCAGTGTCAGCTACTTGAATGACACCAATCAGATATGCTAACTTAACCCAATTTTTAAATTTTTTGCTGTCAACATTAATGATTCATCAAAGAAGCTATTAATATCACCAATACTATCTATATTTTTCACACTGATAGATTGGTCAATTCTTTTAACTAGATTAGATAAAACTTTGTTAGGGCCAACTTCAACAAACTTATTAGTGCCATGGCTTATCATATATAAAACCATCTCTCTCCATCTTACTCTACTTACAACTTGCTTAGCGAGCAAAGCTCTTATGATCTCTGGATCACTTTCTTCCTTAGCTGTAACGTTTGATACAAAAGGAATCGAAGGGCGAGTTATGTTGATGCTTTTTAAAAATTCCAGAAGTTTTTCATCAGCAGGTTTCATAAAAGATGAGTGAAAAGGCCCACTAACTTGTAATTTTATCATTTTCTTGACACTTGAGTTTTTGAATAAATCAGGTAAGACCTCAAGAGCCTCTGCAGTACCACTCACCACTACCTGCCCACCACCATTATCGTTTGCAATTTCACAATCAATTTGAGCTGATTTTAATATACCTTCTACTTCACTTATTTCTGCTCCAAGTAGAGCAAACATTCCACCTTTGCATTTTAGTGAAGCTTCATGCATTGCTTCGCTACGAACTTTTAGCAATTTGACTGCAGACTCAAGCGTCAATGCCCCTGCAGCACACAGCGCTGTATACTCGCCAACTGAATGCCCACAAACATACTGAACGCTGTAAAGAGATTCACCAAATACGTGCTTCATAACACGTAGCGTTGCAATTGACACTGCCATTATAGCTGGCTGAGCGTTTTCCGTGATGGTTAATTTCTCAATAGGGCCATTGAAAATCAAATGAGACAGCTTTCTACCCAATATGTCATCTACTTCATCAAATACGTTCCTTGCAACTGAAAATTCATCATATAAACTCTTTCCCATTCCTACAAATTGGGAGCCCTGACCAGGAAAAGCAAAAATCATAAAAAGTTTTTCATTCTTCATTGATAATACTACTTTATTTATTTTTTGTCAATATTTCACAATAATGATTGACCAAATGAACCAGATTCACTAAAATCTTAGCTGGTAAGAAATTTGTAAGAACAATGGCAGAAATCGATTATCACAAAGTTACTATAGTTATGACAGATGGTCAAGAGTTTGAAACTTATTCCACTTATGGAAAAGAAGGTCAAAGAATAAAGCTTGATAGAGATCCTCTTACTCATCCTGCATGGACTGGAAGTTTGACAAGCGGTTCAGGGGAGAAGGATAGTAAAATAGCTAAGTTTAATGATAAATACGGGAGTTTTTTTTAGTTCCTCCCCTCTTTATTTAACATGTATAAATATAAAAATGTAGGCTATATTGCTTCTTCGCTACCCAAGTCTCAGGAAGTATCTAAACTAATACAGAAACTCAATTTTATCAATATAGCAGAAGCAGGTAAGCATGAAGTTGATCTGCTGATAGTTGTTGGTGGCGATGGTTTTATGCTACGCACCCTACACAACTACGTCATAGGAAATAAAGATATACATGTGTATGGAATAAATACCGGTAACGTCGGATTTTTGATGAATAAATGCTTTGAAGATCTAATTGATCATATAGAACATGCAGTTCCTACTCAGCTAACTTTACTAAAAATGGAAGCCACAGACATAAGTGGCAAAAAACACCGTTACATCGCAGTAAATGAAGTGTATGTCTTTAGAAATGCAAATCAAATAGTAGAGATGAATATTACCATTAATGATAAGCTAAAAGTAGAAAAATTCAGAGGAGATGGAATTATATTGTCTACCCCAACAGGTAGCACTGCATATAACTTCTCTGCCGGTGGGCCAATCTTACCACTTAATTCAAATTTACTTGCACTGACTTCCATCAATAGCTACTACCCAAGGCGTTGGAATGGAGCGTTAATCTCAAATGATACAATAGTGCAAATTGATATCAACGACGTGGAAAATCGTCCAGCACTTGTAGTATCAGATTACAAGGAATTTCCTGATATATCGCAGATAAAAATGCAGAAAGATCACGAAAACACAGTCACTCTGCTTTTTGATAAAGATTGCTCATTAGACGAGAGGATTTTTGATAAGCAATTTTTATACTAAATTCTTCATATTTATCTTTAAATTAGTATTTACCATATCTTAATAATTATAACGTAATCAACATAACATTGTAATTAATTTTGGAGCGAATATGCCTGGATCAGCAAACGTAGGAAACGTCAGAATAACTGAAAAAGATGGAATAGAAAAAACAAGTCTACCAAAACCAGCACGCAGAAGCACAGTGCCAAAAACAAATGGTGAAAATGAAACTTTACAACATACAAGTTCGGCTAGCGAATCAAGTTCTGATGAAGAAAGGCAAAAAGAATCGAATGTGAACAGTTCAGAACCTATTTATGCATCCATAGAGCAAAATACAGAATCTCCAAAAAAGAGTTCAGATAGTGTATCAGTTAGCAGATCACCTTCTCCTCCACCATCATATCACACAAATGGCTCCGAAGAATCTTTCCTTGGAGATAATAAAAAGACAAACAGATTTTTACAGAAAGTAAAATATACGATGCAAAAGAAGAAAGTTACAATGCCTTTTGTAGGCCTTGTTACGGCGTGTTGTATTACAGCAATCGTTTTAGCTGTGAAGCAAAGAGAATTCATTGGATTCATCGGCAGCATAAATCCTGTTACTATATTTGTCGGAGTATTAGCGTCTTGTTTAGCCTTGGGAATTATGTGGGAATTTATGCAAGCAGTACGTACTAAGGAGCACAAGATCACAAAAAGAGATACTCAAGAAGTTTTAGATGAGATATCAAATACACTTTCAAAAGACGAGGAATGCATCAAATCTTTGGTATTAAAATATAGCAACGGTAATCGTGTTTACTTTACGTTTCACTCTCTTCCAGAAAAAGCAAAAAGTAATCCGAACATCGTAGAACTTACAGGCCAGCCAATCTATTACAAGAGTAAAGTAAATTCATTAATCAATGATAGAATATGGCTTCCTATCTTAGGAACAGTTCTTATTACTGGAAACATAACCTTCCCTTTAGCACTTTATTCAACAGGTGGTTTGAGCAACATAGTAAGTTCATACACAAATCCTACTATTTACTGGCCAATCGTTGCAATTTCAGGCACTCTACTGCTTTTCACTTTAGCTTGCACAATTCATCATTGGAGCAAAACTGATTTTAAAGATTACTTGTTATTAGATACAAAAGATGCTAATAGTGAAAATCCTAATGAAACAGCTAATAAAACAGCTATTAAAACTGTAAAAAGCAGTCAAGAAAAGATTAGTTCAAAATTGTTACAAGTAGTTGCTGAACGATGTGGCCATCCAGATATTACTTATATTATTAATTAAATCTGGCTCGTACTTCTTTTTATCGCTATTCCAGTACTGTAACTGCAACGTTTTGAAGATTTACACTTGCTAAGACCTTGCTATTTTGATAGCTTGAGATGATGACAAGGAAGGGGTTTGTTTATGAAAAAAGGTTTAATATTTATATCTTTAGTAGCGGCTTTATTGATAGTCGTTAATTTTTTATATAAAAATAGCGGAATTGATGATTCACAAGTAGTAAACGTTTATTCATCACGTAAAGAAGAATTAGTACATAGTTTGTTTGATGATTTTACAAAAACCACTGGCATTAAGGTACGTTATATCATTGACGATTATTCCCAATTGCTTTCACGCATGGAAAATGGTGGTGAAGCTGATTTGTTTTTAACTGCAGATGCAGTGAATTTGATTTTAGCCAAAAAAAGAGGGCTCTTATCTCAAGTGGATTCAGAGACTCTAAAAAATGCCATACCTGCAAAATTTAGAGATAATGAAGATTATTGGTTTGGTCTCACAAAAAGAGCTAGAATATTGGTTTACAATAAAGAATCAGTAGATCCTAAGGAATTAAGTACCTATGAAGATTTAGCGAATGAAAAATGGAAAGGGAAAATATTAGTACGCTCTTCCACAAGTCCATATAACCGATCATTGATCGCTTTTATGATTGCAAAAAATGGTTTTGAAAAAACAAAAGAATGGGTGAGTGGAATTGTAAGCAACATGGCAAGAAAACCAAGCGGTGGTGACACAGATCAAATTTATGCTGTAGCCGCTGGTGAAGGCAATGTTGCAATAGTAAATAGCTACTACTTTGCAAGAATCCTTTCATCAGAAAATAAAAAGAATATCACAGAAAAGTTAGGAGCTTTCTTTCCGAGTGATGGTGTAATGGTGAATATTAGTGGTGCAGCAGTAACAAAAAACGCAAAACACAGAGAAAATGCCATAGCTTTATTGGAGTTTTTTGTAAGCAAACAGGCTCAAGAGCTATATGCTAAAAAAAATCAAGAATATCCTATTGTTGAAGGTATTGAAACTTCTGATGTGTTAAAATCTTGGGGAAATTACCTACAAAGTACTCTGCCTATAAGTGAGCTTGAGAAGCATCTCTTTGAGGCTGTTATGATAGCAGATGAATGTAAGTGGAAATAAAATTTTATAGCTTCCTTCTACTTTACTTTACAGTTGTGTAATTGAAATTAAGAAAGTAGAATAAGCTCAAAAAAGGAGCTATGGACAAGAGAAGGAATTTATTAAATATCTCAGACCTCACAATCGGTGATGTAGAAAATATAACTAAATTAGCCAACCAATACCTTGAAGAAAAAGTTGAAAATAGTCATGTTCTGAAAAATAAAATAGTCATAAACCTATTCTTTGAAGATTCAACACGTACGCTCGCATCTTTTGAAATAGCAGCAAAGAGCCTTGGAGCAAATGTTATAACTTTACCAATAAAATCTTCTTCTATTAACAAAGGGGAAGATCTAAAAGATATGATAAAAACACTAAATGCAATGAATCCTGACTATATGATAATCAGGCATAAAAGTAGTGGTATTATTAATACATTGGCAAAGCATGTCAATTGCTCGCTAATCAACGCAGGCGATGGAAGCAGTGAACACCCAACTCAAGCTCTTGCAGATTATCTCGTAATTATCAGTCATAAAAAGCAAATAAAAAACCTCAAAATTGTGATATGTGGAGATATTTTGCACAGTAGAGTTGCAAGATCAAATATAAGATTGCTAAAAATGTTTGGAGCAAAAATAAGCTTAGTTGCACCACCAGCTTTGATGTGTAAACATTTTTCTGAAGTAGATTCACTTCATTATTCATTAACTGAAGGTATAAAGGATGCTGATGTAATTATGCTCTTGAGGTTGCAGAAAGAGCGCATGAATAATAATTCTTCAGAAAAAGAATATTTTCATTTGTATGGACTTGATGCACAAAAACTATCGCATGCAAAACCCGATGCAATTGTTATGCACCCAGGACCAATAAATAGAGGCATTGAGATTAGCAATGATATAGAAGATTGTGTTATTTTACAGCAAGTAAAGTTTGGATTAGCAACGCGTAAGGCAGTACTGCACTATTTAATAAATGTTTAACTTTAATTAATTTTAAGGAATTTTAGACATAATGATCCTCCTATAAAAAACGATTTAGAAAAATATAACACACCTCATGACAGAAATTAAGTATGCACTGAAGTAGACTGTGCTATATTTTTTTATTGAGAGATTAGTTGAAAAGTCTGCAGACTTGAATAAGGTGAATTTCGAGCTCTAAAATACCCTCATTTTCACTAATAATAATCAAACTACAAAATGTGTCAAGTAATTTTTGCACTTAATTTAGCAAATATTTATTTGCAAAAAATACTATAAACGCAAAGTGATAGATGTCATGAAAGTAGCCTGACACTGGCATCGAGTTAAATTTGCAAGTATAAAAGTTATGCTAAAATATAACGTTTCTAATGATGATGGAAAATGGATCCCAGTGTCAGCTACTTAGATGACATTGTTTAGTACGCAAATTACCACAATGTTCATACAGCTGTATACTGATTTCTTTAATGTCCGTACAGTTGTATGTCAGCTACTCAAATGACAATTTCAAATAAAACCTAGATAAAAGAGAAAAATAAATTTTTACATAATCATACTTGTACAATAACTAAAGCACTTTTTACTGTAGATTAATCATTTGATTATAGTATCATTTTAATTAAGCCTATATTTGCAATGTTTATGAAATATAAAGCATTCTTCATACTATTAATTGTTATATCTAACCTGCTTGCTGCAGAACAGCCTGAAGAAAATAAAAATGAAAGCAGTATAAATCAAGAAGACGTATCGAAAAGCAACACTGATGCTGAAAAAACTTCTCCGCTTCTGAGCGAACTCAAAGAAATCACAGACCCAACAAATGTAATCAATGAAGAAGTACCTTCAAGTAATCAAACAAACCTACAGTCTGAAGAGGAGACTAATATAAAAGATACCAAAGCTCTAACAAGCCCTTTATCAGAAGAAAAAAAAGAAGAACCTGAAGAGAAGAAAATCAGTCACAATAATCAAACAAACCTACAGCCTGAAGAGGAGATTAGCAAAAAAGACACCGAACTTTCAACAAGCCAATTAACAGAGAAAAAGAAAGAAGAACAGCCTGACAATATAACACCTGTGAACAAAAAAAATGAAAAAAGCGAAAAATGGACAAAGCTAAACAAAGAAATAAAAAAACATAAAAGCAAGTCTATATATAAAAGACAATATGATAGCCTAAATGAGCACCTTCCTAAAACTATATTTACTGATGATTACAGTAAGCAATTTTTTTACTGCATCAAGAAGGGCAACTTAATTTGTCTAAGAGGAGTAATAAATAAGCTAGAAAAAATTGGATTAACAATTCAAGAAATACTAAGATTTAGAAATAAATTGGGTGATACTCCTCTAATTTATGCAGTGAAACAAGGTCAAATAGACACAGTTCGCTTTCTCTTATTACAAGGTGCTGATCCTAGAGTAGTTGATAATAATTTTAAGTCCCCTATTGAAATAGCAATCGAAAGGAATCAGATCAACATAATAAACGCAATTGCCGAAATGATGCCATACCTTTTAGAGGATAAAGAAATAAACAATCAAGAAAACTCAGAGATGTATAACTTTGCTATAAAAACAAAAGAAAACACGTGTGATGCAAAAGATAATTAGACTTTTGATATTAATTTTAGTTGGTCATTTATGCTATGGAGATGATGCAATCAATGATTTTTTAAGCGCTCTGCATGATGTAAAATACGTATCTTACAATACAAAAGATTTTGCTAAATTTTTAGTACAGTGTAATAAAGCCAGCATACCACAAGATTTTAAGAAAGGTTTTGGTCCTAATTTAAATGGTGCTAATTTTAGTCAATTGTATTTAAGCAAATCTATTTTTGATGGAGTAAGTTTAATTGGTGCCGATTTTTCTAACACCGATTTATCAGATGTGTCTTTTATCGATGTTGATTTACGTGGTGCCAATTTTTCCAATGCTAATTTACATGGCGTTAAAATAAAAGGCACAAATTTAAGTTTTTCAAAATTTGCTTCTACAAATTTAACAGATATCATATTTGATCAGTCTAATATCAGTTATGCTGATTTTATCAATTCTAATCTCAACAAAGTAAGTATGCGTAATATAATTGGTTTGCATACCAAGTTTTTGAATGTAAAAATGAATTTCTCCAATTTATCAAACTCAAGTGCCAGCTACATCAATTTTAGTGATAGTGAAATAAACGACACTGTTATGCAGAAAAATAATTTCGACAACGCAAGTTTCTTTGGAGTGGATGCACATAAGCTCAAGGTACAATTTTCTTCATTAAAAAATGCTAACATATATGGTGCAGAAATAAAAAAATCGGATTTTACAGGTAGCAATCTTTCAAACGCCTATTTTAATTCTTCCATTATAGTCAACAGTAATTTCGAAAAAGCCAATTTAAGCAATTCACAAATTTCCTATGTGAAAGGGGATAATTCAAACTTCATTAAATCTATACTAAATGGTTCTAAGATAAAACATGCATATGTTTTCGAAGCAGACCTTCAGGATGCTGATTTATCTAATATTGATTTTAGTTTTAGTGAATTGTATAAAGTTAATACCTATAACGCTAACATTTGTCATGGAAAGTTTCATAATACTAAAGTTGTGAATTCTGACATGAGTGGTTCGTTCTTTGATCATTCATTGTTTACCTCTGCAAAAATAGAAGATTCAGATCTTTCTAGAACTTCAATTTATAAGACAAAAATTAAAGACTCTCAAATTTATAATAGTACTCTTTCCCACCATAATATGGATTCGAGTGAGATAGAAAATTCAATATTCTTCAAATTATTAGCTGATAATTCGAGCTGGTCTAAGTCAAAAGTCACTAATTCAAACTTTATTGAAAGTGATTTCAAATCCTCCGTGTTTTATGATAATGCCTTTAGAAAGACTAGTTTTTTTCTTAGCAATTTGAATAATTCAACAGTGAGTGATGTCTCTTTCCTCTCTTCAAGCATATATAAAAGTTCAATTGCTGATATTCATTTAACAGATTGCAAATTTGATAATTCAATTATGATTGACAATCAGGGACAGAGCAAAATTACAGGTCTAGAGAGTGCTATAACTTCAATTAAAGATCGATCTTTCTAGAACTTCAATTTATAAGACAAAAATTAAAGACTCTCAAATTTATAATAGTACTCTTTCCCACCATA
>NZ_JBNRJY010000474.1:0-431 GCF_059414725.1 Wolbachia endosymbiont of Tuta absoluta | reverse complement strand
AAACAAATTGGCGATAGGTGCACGTCCGTAGCGATCACGGCGCGGACATCGAACCTGGGTCCTTGACTTCAGACCTACGTGAGGAGCCACGGAGCCACATTTTATATATAACTCAGGTAAGATTTAAATTGGATGGTAGTGTGTGTTGCTAGAAAGTGATATATTTATTGATTCTATAATAATTTGATTTATTAATTCAGATGTGATTGTTGATGGTTATAAATCAGGTATATACCTTTGGTCCGGTGAGGCTAGCTTCAGATTTTTCAAAAATATTCATGTCGATTGTTTTTTTTTAGTTTCCTTATGGATCATTGGTCAATTATTTATCTGGTCCACCATATGGCTTGCTAATTCCTATTGTATTTCCCCTAGGCCCTGCAGTTGCTCCCACCGTTGAGTCAACCATTGCTGCAACTTCACGAAAGGCT
>NZ_JBNRJY010000473.1:0-3830 GCF_059414725.1 Wolbachia endosymbiont of Tuta absoluta | reverse complement strand
TATTATTACAGACACTAAAGTAACTGTACGCTCTACAGTTACTTTAGAAATACCAGCATGCTTAAAGGATTCATTTATATAACTGCGAATAAATAGATCTTGATGCAATTTCTGTTTATAATCGTCCGTAGCACACCAAACAGAATCCCAGGTATTACTATTTATTTGCAATCTAAATACTTTAGGATTAACCTTCTGTCCCATATTTTTACACTTTCCTTATTAATTTTCCATTTCTATAAATCATACAATTTCTTTCAATTTTATAGTTATATTACTATAAAATTTGCTCATTCTATTAGCCCTACCCATAGCTTTTGGATATACTCTACGCAAAGTAAGTGACTTACCTATTAAAATTTCCTTTATATATAAATTATCAACGTTCAATCCATAATTATTTTGAGCATTAGCAATTGCAGAATTCAACACCTTCATTATAAAACCGGCAGCCTTTTTTTCACAAAATCTTAATTGTACATTAGCAAAAGAAACTTTTTTATTACGCACTAAATCAGCAACCAAATTTAATTTGCGAGGAGTTGATCTTAAAACCTTAGAACCAGCCTCAACTATTATATCCCTATTTTTCATATCAATTGCCTACCTTCTTGTTGCCTTTTTATCACCACCATGCCCAGTAAATTTACGAGTAGGTGAAAATTCACCGAATTTATGACCTATCATATTCTGATTATCAACACTAACAGGAATGTAATCTTTACCATTATAAACAGCAAATTTTAAACCCAAACAATTAGGAAGAATTACAGAAGCCCTGGAATGAATTTTTATCACCTTATTAATAGAACCCTCTTTTAAAGCTCTCTGAACTAATCTTAGTACAGATGGGTGTAAAAAAGGTGGTTTCCATACAGATCTACTCATAAATTAACCTTTCAATTTTTTTATATACTTATCACTAGATTTATTTTTTTTCCTAGTTTTTTTTCCTTTTGTTGCAACACCCCAAGGAGTAACAGGATGACGACCGCCAGAAGTTTTTCCCTCTCCACCTCCATGAGGATGGTCAACCGGATTCATTGCAACTCCACGTACAGCAGGTCTAATCCCAAGCCACCTACTTCTCCCAGCTTTACCCAACTTTCTATTCTTATGGTCAGGGTTAGATACTACACCAATAGTAGCCTTGCAAGAAGATAAAATCAACCTAATTTGACCAGACCTGAGTCGTAATAAAACATATTGGCCATCACGACCAACGATTTGTGCATAACAACCAGCAGCTCTAGCAATCGCAGCACCATTACCTGGCTTCAGCTCAACATTATGAACGAAAGAACCAACAGGTATATGCTTGAGTAGTAAACAATTCCCTGGCAAAATATCAGCATCATCTCCAGCTGTCACAACATCACCAGGCTTCATACCTTGAGGAGCTAATATATAAGATTTAGTATCATCTTCCTTATATGATATTAATGCTAAAAACCCACTTCTATTTGGATCATACTCTATTTTCTCAACTATACCCTGATCACTTCTATTACGTTTAAAATCTATAACTCTATACTTCTTCTTGTGACCACCACCCCTGTGACGAGTTGTAATTCTACCATGATTATTTCTTCCACCACTGGATTTCTTGCCAAATACAAGAGACTTCTCCGGCTTATCTTTTGATAAACCAATTTTACTTATTAATATAGTCCCACGAGAAGACGGAGTAACAGGATTAAAAAATTTCATACCCATATTAAACGCTCATTATATCTAATTTTTGACCATCCATCAAAGAAAAATAAACCTTTTTTCTCTGTTTTTTACAACCAACCACACCCCTGAAACGTCTATATTTAGGTTTAACTCTAATAACATTTATAGAAGAAATTCTGACATTAAATAAAGACTCTATTGCCGATTTTATTTGACGCTTATTTACATTTACAAAAACATACAAAGAGTATTTATTAAACTTCTCTCTTAAAAGAGAAGCCTTTTCTGTGATTACAGGAGATTTTATTATATTATTATATTTAATCATAACAATCTACCTTCAAGATGCTTTAAAGTGTCTTTTGTTAACATCACGCATTCATGATTCAATATATCAAAAACATTTAACCCAATAGGTTTGATTAAATCTACATAATGCAAATTTTTAGCAGCACGTAACAAATCATCTCCATAATCACCAACTATTAAAAAAGAAGAAAATTTAAAATTTTTAATATATTCACACATTTTAGATGTTTTCTTCACATCAACATTTAAACTATCAAGAACAACAACTTGATTATTTAAATATTTTAGAGATAAAGCAATTTTCAAACCAAATTTACGTACTTTTTTATTAAGAGAATAAGCATGACTCCTCACAACAGGACCAAAAATAATTCCACCACCTCTAAACTGAGGAGATCGCAAGCTCCCCTGTCTCGCCCTACCGGTACGTTTTTGACCATACGGCTTAGCTGTTGTACCAGAAACATCACTGATACCCTTTGTTTTATGAGCACCAACTCTTCTCTTTGCTAATTGCCATCTCACTATATCATGCAAAATACTCAATTTTTGCTTGGCAGAAAATATCAAGGGATTAAGCTCAACACTACCTACATTATTATTAGATAGATCAACTAATTCACATTCCATAACTAACTCACCAAATTATTAGCATCATCACTCATATTCAACAGCAGACCTACTGGAAAAGGAACATCTTTATGTAAAGGCTTTTTAACTGCATCTCTCACAAAAACATAAGAGTTTTTAAACCCAGGAACATTATTACCCTTTACAGCAATTATGCTATTTTCATAATCAATGGATAATATTTTCATATTCTGTACAGTCACTCTGCTATTACCTAAATGACCAGCCATTTTCTTCCCCTTGAATACTCTACCAGGATCTTGACATTGACCAGTAGAACCTTGTGATCTATGAGCAATAGAAACGCCATGAGATGCCCTAAGCCCACTGAAGTTATGCCGCTTCATCACACCAGCAAACCCTTTGCCTAAAGAATAACCCGTAATGTCAAGATATTGACCAACTACAAAATGATTAACCCCCACCTTTTTACCACATTCTATTCCGAATAGATCAGTTAATCTACTTTCGTATAATTTACATTTACTATTTATACCCTTTTTCTTTAAATATTCCAACTGAGGTTTTGCTATTTTTTTTAAATCCCCTGTGCCTAAAATGACTGAATTGTAGCCACATTTATCTTGTCCTTTTATATCGATAATATAAGTTTCGCTGAGATGCAATAAGGTTACAGCCATGCGACTATTATCAAAATACATAGCAGTATGGCCAACATTGGTCATTAACAAACCAATTCTCCTAAGCGAATTTATTCTCTTCATTTCCTTTTCCTAAATATTGACTTCCTTAACCTTTAAATCCACTTCTACACCAGCAGAAAAAGATAAATCTGCAAGCATCTTCATCATAGTAGAAGTAGGATTATGTACAATAATTAACCGCTTAGAAATTCTCATTTCAAATTGCTCACGAGATTTTTTATCAACATGAGGAGACCTATTAACAGTAAATTTAGAATCTTTTCTTGGCAACGCAATCGGACCAGATAAATCTGCATTAAACTGCTTTAATTGATCAATAAACTCGCGAATACACTTTTCCAACAAAGAACAATCGAAAGCTTTGATTCTAATATATATATCTTGCTTCATCTTAGTTATTATACTCATTCTAAAATTTCCGAAACAACGCCAGAACCAACAGTTCTACCACCTTCTCTTATCGCAAAACGTAATCCTTTATCCATTGCTATTGGTACTTGCAACTCCACTTCTATACTTACATTGTCCCCTGGCATTACCATCTCCTTT
>NZ_JBNRJY010000472.1:0-12514 GCF_059414725.1 Wolbachia endosymbiont of Tuta absoluta | reverse complement strand
ATTCTGGAGACAAATTTTGGAGCAATAATTTTATAGACTCACATTTTGGAAGGGAAATAAAAATGTATCCTCAAAGTGAGCTTTTAGCTAAAGAGTATGCTGGTAATACACTACCGGTTTCAATATCACTAGACAAGGATCTAATAAAAATAAAAGAATGTCAGAAAAAAACTAAATTTGTAGAACTAGAAGGGGAATCAGGTGATATAGTATATGATAAGCAAAAGCATATAAAGTGCTACACGACAAAGTTATCATATGACGATGTTTCTGTTCATAATAAAAACGAAGTTTCAATACTGAATATTAGATATGATGTGCCAAACGATCCAAGATACAGTTTAAACATAGCCTTCACAAAGGTTAATGATAATAAACCAGGGTTTTGGCAAAAGTTTAAAAATATGTTTTAATAGAGTAGCTTCTAAATCAAGGGGATTTTGTTGAAAAATGAATATCTACTTAATAATGAATTTGGTCAGTAGCTACTAAGTTTGTTTCATAGCTATGCAACAAAAGGTTTGTGCCCTCACGTTTATTCTCTGCAACACGAAAAGTTCGTACAGTTGTACATGCTATGTAGTAGATAAACTTCTACTATATTTTTTTATTCAACTTACCTCTTGTCTATTGAATAGATTTTGTATTAAACCTAAAATTCAACGCACCTAAATATATAAGCATTCCCAACAAAATCATAGGTATAGAAAGCAACTGTCCCATAGTTAAATTGAACCATAAATAGCCAATTTGATAGTCTGGCTCGCGGAAAAATTCAACCATAAAACGTGCTACTCCATACAACATAACTGCAACTCCAGTTGTTGCACCATAATACAATCTCATTTTGTTCAAGTAAAATAGTGAATTTACAACTACGAAAAGTAGCGCTCCTTCAAAAAATGCCTCATAAAGTTGGCTTGGATGGCGCAATAAATTATCACCACTTTCTGGAAATACCATACCCCACGGCATAGTTGTAACCCTGCCAAATAACTCTCCATTTATAAAATTACCTATGCGGCCTAGAAGTAAACCTATCGGAACTCCACAAGAAATTAGATCCAGTGTGTAAAATATAGGAATGTTATGTCTTCTACAGGAGATTATTACTGCAAGCAAAACTCCTATAGCACCGCCATGAAATGACATACCTCCTTCCCAGGTCTTTAGTATTTCGATAGGATTGCTTATATAGAGAACTGGATCATATATCAATACGTACCCAAGCCTACCTCCAAGGATAATGCCTATAATAACGGCTGTTAATAACGAATCGTAAAAATTCTTAGTAAATATTTTTTGATTGTCTAGCTTATGTAAATACCAATATGCAAAAACTATACCCAAAACATATGCTAAAGAGTACCAATATATAGAAACAGGACCGATGCTAAAAATAACTGGACTTAAAGACATATTTTACTACAAATTATTCTTAGACAATCTACTTTTCTCACGTTCCCACTCTCTCTGCTTTATGGTTGCTCTCTTATCATAGAGTTTTTTTCCTTTCACAATGGCAATTTTAGTTTTTGCCAACCCTTTATCATTAAAATAGATAGAAAGTGGCACAACAGTTATTCCAGAGGTTTTGATTTGACCAATTAGCTTATTTATCTCTTTTTTATGCAAAAGCAATTTTCGTTCTCTTTTTGGCTTGTGATTCTTTTGGTTTGCAGCTTTATACTCTGCGATATGCATATTGTTTAGCCATATTTCACCTTTTTTTTCAGTAACGTAAGCATCAGAAATGTTTGCTTTTCTTTCCCTTAGTGATTTCACTTCACTACTTAAGAGGATCATACCTGCTTCAAATTCTTCTAAGATAAAGTATTCAAACCTTGCTTTTCTATTTTCTGCAATAACTTCCATATCTAAAGATATCTTTAAGCTTCAATATATTACAGAACTTTTGGTTTAATTCATAACAAAACAATTATCTCAGTAAATGCAAGTTTGGTTAAAAAAGCTCCAATCTTCCTGCAAGTGTAATTTGTTCCACTCTTCCTACTGCCATTTCAGCCCTAGGACTAGCATTACCTGACAAAGAACTTATCACATCTTTGCAGCCCCATTCAATAGCAAAGTGTAAAGGAGCATATCTATTATTGTTCTGTTTACTAACATATGCCCCACTTTCAATTAAAATATCTCTTATACTTTCATGATCGCTAGCAAAATGTAAAGGAGTGCGTCCACAACTATCCCACACATTAACACATGCTCCATGTTCAATCAGAGTTCTTACTATGTTTTCATTATCACTTTCAGCAGCAAAATGCAAGGGAGTGCTTCTATAATTATCCCACGCATCGACGTATGCTCCGTGTTCAATTAGAGCTATTACTATGTTCTCATAGCCACTCTTAGTAGCAAAATGTAGAGGAGTGTGTCCATCATTGTTCTGCGCGTTAACATCTGCTCCACATGCAATTAGAGCTCTTACTACACTTTCATTCCCACCTTCGGCAGCAAGATGTAAAGGTGTACATACATCATTGTCCCACGCATTAACATTTGCTCCACTTTCAATTAAAATATCTAATATGCCTTTGTGGTTCCATTCAGCAGCAAAATGTAAAGGAGTGCATCCATCGCTGTCCCATGCATCAACATATGCTCCATATTCAATTAGAGCTATTACTATGTTCTCATAGCCACTCTTAGCAGCAAAATGCAACAATGTAGTTTCTACAGGATCTAGATCACTATGTGTAGTGAATATATGATTGATATTAAATCCACTATCTTCCCACCTCCGTAAATCAATTCTTTCTAATTTTATTTTTATTCGTTCAACTATGTTGTTCTTGCTTAAACCTGAAGTATCATTTATTTCTTCAAGCATTTTTAGAAAATCATCAAGCGTCATAATCTCCACTACTTATTAAAATAACTTGGTTATTATGTTCTTTGACACAAAAATCAAGAACTTTTTATTTTTCTAAAAAATCATTTAAGTTATACTCCAAATCATGAAAGTCAGGCAAAATATTAAGTTTTTTTCTCTATCATTTGTGATTTTGTCTTCTCTATGGATTACATTGTCTGGTTATTTTGAGCCTTTTTTTATTCTCTGTGGAGTATTTTCTTCTGTGTTCACATTGATTATCTTTAAAAGGTTAATTGATGCTGAAAGTGCCCTTAGTCAAATTCTAAATGATAGTGGTAGGCTGTTACTTTATCAGCTTATAAGTTATATACCTTGGCTAATTTACCAAATTATTTTTTCAAGTATTTATGTAACAAAAAAGGTGCTACGATTCAAATCTACAGTTGAGCCAATTGTTATTGTAAGAGAATGCATAGGACATAATGATAAGACCATTGCATTATTTGCTAACTCGGTTACGATTACTCCTGGAACTTTAACTATCAATGTTGAAAAGAAGCAGAAAACATATTTATCTACCATATGTTTGATAGATAAAGATCTTGAAAGTGGCATTTCTGAAATAGAAGGTAAAGTCTTAAAAATGTTACACCTAGTTAAGTAATTGCTTTAAATAAGTTAACAGCGTCTCTGTATTCTCTTCTTAGGCTTTCAAGCATTTCTTTTGGAAGGCTATCAATAACAGTAGAACATAAATAATTGTACAAATCTTCTAGCCTTGATATGTTATTTTTCTTCTTGCTGTTGAATTTGTACGGAAAAATGCCCTCCATAATTTCAATATCAACAACCTTATTTAAAAATGCATTTTCACTTGTTATGCTTATTCTTGTAAGTATAGTATTAATTTCAGGTTCATTACTCGTATAAATATCTGATAATTCTGCCATTTTAATGACGTATAAAGTTACTACTTTTGATAAACAATTATCAGAATATTCACAATTTTTTATTACCTCCCACTGAGTAACCTGAGACTTGCTTGTTTTTGCATTGCTTGGTAATTTATTCATTGAATTTTCTCCATTTAATTCAGTGTAGTAAATTATACTAATACTTTGTTAAATAAATAATAACGCAGCCATAAAAATATGCATTTATTTACCATAAATTGTATAATATTCCTAAAATGAAATGTTAAAGTTACTTCAAACTGAATGATTTCTTTAATTCCATGTTATTCAGCAGTGTAAAATATTGCTACACAATAGTATTTATTCTAAAATAAACTTTCCTTTTGAGCTATTTTATTAATATCCATTCTTACGGCTGCACTAAAATGAAAAAGATAAAACTCGGAATACTAATTTCAGGTAGAGGATCAAACATGCAGGCTTTAATAGAAGCATGTCAAGATCAGAATTTCCCTGCTGAAACTGTGTGTGTTATCACAAATAATAGTGAAGCTGGAGGCCTTAAAATAGCAAAGCAAGCAGGAGTTTCAGCGTTTGTTGTTGAA
The DNA here is from genome assembly GCF_059414725.1 of Wolbachia endosymbiont of Tuta absoluta. Taxonomy (NCBI): domain Bacteria; kingdom Pseudomonadati; phylum Pseudomonadota; class Alphaproteobacteria; order Rickettsiales; family Anaplasmataceae; genus Wolbachia; species Wolbachia endosymbiont of Tuta absoluta. The sequence continues at coordinate 8,159 of NZ_JBNRJY010000472.1, read as the reverse complement.
GATAAGCCACTTGATACTGATAAAATTCATGAAATACTTGTTCAACATAAGGTTGATTTAATTTGCCTTGCAGGGTTTATGAGAATTATAAAGGCCAATTTCCTGAATAAATGGCATAACAAAGTTATAAATATTCATCCCTCTTTACTTCCGTCATTTAAGGGCCTAAATGCTCAGGAGCAAGCTCTGAAAGCGGGTGTAAAAATTACAGGATGTACTGTGCATTATGTTACTCCTGAAATTGATGCTGGAGCCATAATCGCTCAAGCTACTGTTCCAGTGTTACCAAATGATGATGTTCACAGTCTCTCAGAGCGCATTCTAGCTGAAGAGCATAAGTGTTATGTAAAAGCAGTAAGATCAATAGTAGAAGGTATTAACTATTGACCTTGAGCGTTTCTTCCAACTTCAACAAAAAATAAATTTTCAGGATTCAGTAAAGAACTTGCCAGCTTGTTTACTTTTTCCAATTGAACATCATTAATGATATTTGCATAATTATTTATATGGTTAATATCACGATCATCTATCTGCATACTATCCAGTAACGTTGCTGTATTCGCATTATTGGATAGAAAAGAGAAGATAAGGTTATTTACTAAACTGGTTTTTGCATCCTTGAATAATTGTTCGTCAATTCCTTCCTCTTTTATTCTGCTAAATGTATCTTTTACTGCTGATATAGCTTTGCTAGCAGTGGAACTATCAGTACTCATAAATCCAGATATAATATTTCCATGCTTATTAGGAACATTACGTGCACTAACACCATAAGTAATACCTAGATTTTGTCTCAACTCTTTCATCAGTATTGAGTTTAGACTCATACCACCAAGCGCATTAATCAAAACACTAGCATTATAGTAATTAGGGTCTTCATATGCTATGCCTTTTTGAGCAAAAAGTATTACACTCTGTGGTATATCCATAAAAACGCTCTTACTTTCTGCAGGCCCAAATTCATTTTTTACAGATACCTTCCTAACTTTCGATCTTTTTGATGGTAACTTAGATAAATATTTATCGAGCAGCGTACTAACTTCTTCTTTTGTTGCACAACCAACAATACTAATAACGATATTATCCTTAGTAAAACTACGCTTTATGTATGTTAAAACATCGTCTCTAGTAATGTTCATTATAGTGTCTAGAGTTCCATATGGATCTCTTGAGTAAGGATGTTTTTTGAACAACAATGTATCTAACTCTTTTGCAGCAATAAAATAAGGGTCTTTTTCAAAATTATTAAAGTTTACTTTGGCTTTTTCGAATACTCTATTTAACCCCTCAGGATCAACTTTAGGGCGCATTATAGCATCACTCAGTAGTGAAATTGCATCCTCTAGATTCTCAGATAAAGTGTTTAATGAAACCCTAAATGCTTCTAAACCAGCAGTAAAATTTAAACTAATTCCTTTATCCTCAAGCTTTTTTACAAAATCTTTGGCATCATTTTTTCCTGCTCCTTCTTGAATTACAAGAGAAGTAAACCAAGCAAGCCCCTGTTTTTTCGCGTTTTCGTGTGCGTAGCCTGCATCTTTGAATGATATATTAAGTGAAACTTTTGGTAGATCATGGTTTTCAACAAATAAAAACTTAAATCCTTTATTAGTAGTAACCTCCTCTATATTTAAGTGACTGCTTGCTTGCAAATTAAAGCCTAGACAGAAAAAAAATAGAAATACATATTTACTTATCTTCATTATTACCTCCTTTTGGTAGCAAACGACCAACTAATTTATTAGTAGAAAAGATAGCGTGAACTTTATTATTTACATCCTCTAGATTGACATCATTAATTTTGCTATATGAAATGTCTATTTCATCAAGTGGAATACCTAGTGCTAGACGTGGTATATAAAACATTGCTATATTAGTTAAATCAGATAGATTATCAAGCTGTGCTGCTTTGTATTTAGACTTTGTACTTTGCAACTCTTCACTTGTTATTCCTTCAGAGTTAAAGTGATTAATAGAATTTTCTAACTCTCTTGCAACAGCATCCAAATTCACCCCGCTTTTTGGAGTTACCCGAATCTCAATGTAACCATTACTAAAAGCTAAGCTATTATAATAAGCAAACACTTCTACTGCTACATTCTTATCTAGAACTAAATCTTTATATAGCTTACTAGACTTGCCATTCCCCAAAACATCAACTGCCAAATCAACAGGAAAAGTTTCACTTATTTGCTCAAATAAAGGAACACTATAGCGAAAGTATAAAACTGGCTCTTTTACTTCAGTGCTTTCTAAAATTACCGATATATCTGCATTATGTATTGAATCTTGGTTCGGATAATGCTTCACTACAGGCTCAGCTTTAATTGCACCATATTTTTCCTTTGCTAATCCCACTACTTCTTCAAATTCTACATCACCAACAACGAGCAGTATAGCATTACCTGGATGATAATAGTTATCATGAAACCTTGTTATGTCATCTTGATTGTAAGTTTTAATATCGCTCTCCCAACCAATAACAGACCTACCATAACCATTACGATAAAATGCACTGTTCATTTCCTCCCATAGTAAAGCTTCAGGATTATTATCAAATCTCATCTTTCTTTCTTCTAATACGATATTTTTTTCTCTATCTATTTTGTCTTGAGTAACATCAAAATTGCCCATTCTATCTGCTTCAATTTCCATTGCTAGTGGTAAATCTTTTTTGAGAACTAATTCGTAGTAGCAGGTGTATTCTTTAGTGGTAAAAGCATTAAATTGGGCCCCAATGCTGCCCAAAGTGGATTCTATGTCTTTAAATTTTCCTGTAGTTTCAAACATTAAGTGTTCAAAGTAGTGAGCCAATCCTGCTTTGCCAATTGGGTCATCCATTCCCCCAACTTTATATATTATTGCATGAAAAACAGCTGGAATTCGGTGATTATGTACTACATAAACATCCAATCCGTTACTGAGCTTAGCATGCTTTATGATTTCAGCTTCCAAAGAAATCGGACAAATGAAAAAAAACACAGATAGTATAAAAAAACTAAAGAATTTGCGAAGCATTATTTCATTCCTCATTTTGCTTAGAGATAGACCTATCATATATATACCACTTATATAACAATGTACACATTCCACAAACTATAGATAGATCTGCTAAATTAAAGGCTGGCCAATACCAATCATTGATATGAAAATATATGAAGTCATATACAGCTCCCCAATAGATTCTATCAATTACATTTCCGATCGCTCCACCAATCATCAGAGAAAAACTAAGGTAAATTGACTTATCATTAGATTTATATATCAAGTATGCAAGTATACCAATTATTAATATTGAACATGCTGAAAAAAAGAAGCTGCCATGCGGCAGAGTACTACACATTCCAAAGCTAATTCCTGAATTCCAAACTTCAACTAATTTCATAAAACTAGTAATCTCGATTGACTCCCCCTCATCAATCAAAGAGTTTATATACAATTTACTTGTTTGATCGAATGATACTATAATCAATATAATAACTAAACATATCCTTTTCATAAGTTTATCTTTAACTGGTAAGCCTTCATTATATCACGGTCTATCTGTTTTGTTAACTCGTTAATACTATGGAATTTTTTTTCTGCCCTAATAAATTTTAAAAGTTGTATGTCAACCTTAAAATTGTATACATTTTCGTTGAAGTCAAATATATGCATTTCTACTATAGGTTTTTTTAAGTCCTTAAATGTAGGTCTCATACCAATGTTGACTACTCCATATAGCCAACTTGAACTATTTTCAGAAAATGCAACTTTGGCGTAATATGTACCAAGCTTAGGTTTTATCATGTAATCTTCTATCGGAATGTTTATGGTTGGAAACCCTATTTCTCTACCTCTACATGCACCTTTTGTTACAATACCAGAAACTTGATAAGACCTACCAAGCAATTTATTAGCAATTTCTATTTCGCCTTTTTGTAAACACTCTCTGATTGAGGAAGAAGAGCAAATTTTTCTATCGATTATCAATGGCTCTAATTTAGTTAAAGAATATTCATACATCTGAGAATATTTTTCTAGAGTTAATATGTTACCCAATCGTTTGTGACCAAAAGTACAACTTTCTCCAACAGTTATATGTTTAGCACCATACTTCTTTACCAAAATCTTACCAATGAAGTCATCGCAGCTAACCTCAGAAAAACCTCTATTAAAATTAATAATATACAAGTAATCTATACCATAGCTGCTGATTAGTTCCTTTTTTTGTTCTTGGTCTATTAACCTAAAATTGTTCCTACTAAATAAAACAGTTGATGGGTGAGGCTCAAAAGTTAAAACTGCAGAGGGTAATCCTCTTTCTTGTGCTACCTTCTTTAGATTGGAAATTGCAAACTTATGTCCTAAATGAACGCCATCGAAATTTCCGAAAGTTAGTGCCACATTATCTTTTATCCCTTGCTCACAGTTGTAAATAATTTTCATACAATTTGATATTTTATATATATTTTTTATATATAATAGTTGTATTTTATGAACTATGGAGATAAATCGTGAAAAACACTAAAGGAAAAGTTGTAATATATGTGAAGAAGTACTGCCCATTCTGCAAGAAAGCAAAAGAGTTATTGGATGAAAAAGGTGTGAAATACGAAGAAATTGATGTACTTAGAAACTCGGATTTGTTTGACGGTATAAAATCAAAATATAACGTCAGGACAGTTCCACAAATTTTTATTACTGATGAAAATGGTGATTATGTACATCATATTGCTGGATGTGACAAATTGATGGATCTTGAAAAAGAAGGAAAGTTGGATAATATGTTAAATAACAATGAAGATAGCATTAATGCAACAGCTTACACAAGCGGCAGTGATGAACACGAGGGATGTAATATAATACATAATGAAGATTTTATGTGATTTTTTTGTCTTACTGTTGCTGGCATACCCACTTTAAACAATTTTTAATGAATTAAAAATACAATTCATCTAGTGAGTTTTTTTAGTGGGAAAAAATGATAAAAAATATTATAATTGTTAGCAAAAACTTAATTAGTATTGAATTAATTAACAAACAAGATTTAGAGAGTTTCATCAAGATTTTCACAGTGCTTGATAAGCATATAGCAGCTAAAACTCTTTTTACAGAAGAAGTGACAATAGAGTATAAACAACACAATTGCATAGAAGTTGTTGAATTGATAAAAGATACAGGTTTTACATATCATGATGTTGAGAATGTGTTAAATCACCTAAGTAATCATGGAATGAAAGTACCAAGTAGCGTTATAGCAAGCACCCTTTCTTCTTCATACAATCACGCACTTGAGTCTAAGGATGTAGCATTTGCCTGTTCTAAAGGGTTGCCACAATTTTACATCAGGGTAAATAAGAATACCTTTATAATGACTCCTATAAGTGAAGAGAATCTGGAATTGAATTCGCAAAATAGCAAAATGCTTATAGAGTCATTAAAGAGCGAAAAAAGCACTTATGATTGCATAGTGGAAGAAAATATCATCAAAGTTATAGTGCATTCTGAAATACATCAGGCTATAAACTCGATTATAAAATCACTGATAAAGTCTTGCCTTTTAGCAAGAGATGAAGAAGAAAAATTCAAAGAGAAATTGAGACAACTTGCTTTTAAAGATCAAGCTTTCGTTGAGTATTCTAGCATCAAAACCATTCATAGATATCCGAATAACCATCCTCTGAGAAAGCATGAAAGTGTTATTAAAGATATAGAAAATATTTTATGTGATTTCATAATAAATGAGAACAGCGGGTTTGCTATAGAGCGGTTAAATAGACTGGGCTCAGAAGTCTCTCCAAATACTCCAAGAATCATCACTAAAACTATAGATAAGCTTGTTAAGTTTCACTAAAATGTTGTTGGAATGGTTTTAGCCAATGTCTACATATATCTGATTTTTACTGATTGAGTGGAGCAATTGAGCTGCTCTCTGTCATCCCAGCGTTTAACACTGGGATGATTTCGTTGTATGGTATCTTATATAGTGTTTTACAAATTCACATAGCTATTTCAAATTTACCCATATCAATGTCAGTAAATTTATTGAGAAAATATCACTTAGTTCTTTAAATTTATGTTTTTGAATATATATTAATCATTTATTTTCAAAGCCTCAATAAAAGCATTTTGTGGGATGTTTATGTTTCCTACAGAATGCAATCTTTTCTTACCTTTCTTCTGCTTTTCAAGCAGCTTCATCCTTCGTGTAACGTCTCCACCATAGAGCTTGGCTGTTACATCTTTTCTATACGGGTTAATCGTTTCTCTAGCAATAATTTTTCCGCCTACTGCCGCTTGAATCGCGATTTTATATTGCTGGCGTGGTATCAAGTCTTTCAAACGTGCACATATTTCACGGCCTCTTTTTTCTGCCCTGCTTTTATGAACAATGCAGGCTAACGCATCCACAGGTTCTCCATTAACTAAAAAACTTAATTTATCTATCTGACTTTCCTGATAATCGGATATTTCCCAATCTAAACTTGCATATCCCTTGGAAATTGATTTTAGTCTATCGTAAAAATCAAAAACAACCTCAGACAGCGGTAATTTATACTTCAGTAGTGCTGTTGTCGTATTACCAACATAAGATAAATCCTGCTGTTCTCCTCTCCTCTCTTCACACAGAGATAGAATCTCTCCTAAATATTGATCAGGTACCATTATAGTTGCAGTGATCCACGGTTCTTCCACTATTTCAATTTTTGTAGGGTCTGGCATATCGCTTGGGTTATGGATATTTAAAACTTTACCATTTTGTGTTTCAACTTTATATATAACACTCGGTGCAGTTGCTGTTAGATCTAAATCAAATTCTCTTTCGAGTCTTTCTTGAATGACTTCAAGATGTAGCATTCCTAAGAAACCGCAACGAAATCCATAACCTAGGGCATTTGACGTTTCAGCATCAAATGTAAAACTAGCATCATTTAAATGTAATTTTTCTAGTGCTTCCCTTAAATATTTAAAATCATCTGTGTTATTGGGAAAAATACTGCAAAATACTACAGGATGTACTTCTTTAAAGCCAGGTAATGCCTTGCTGCACGGCCTTTTCTCTTCAGTAATAGTGTCTCCTACTTTGCAGTCTGCTACTTCTTTCATTGAAGCAGTTATAAAACCAACTTCACCTGCTGAAAGTTCACCAGTCATAACTTTTTTAGGAGTGAAAATACCGATATTATCGACCTGATATGTAGCATTATTAGACATCATAACGATTCTCATGCCTTTTTTTAGTACTCCATTTTTAACTCGCACTAAAATTACTACTCCTAGGTAAGGATCATACCAACTATCAACTAAAATTGCTTGCAGTGGAGCATTTGTATCACCTTGAGGAGCGGGAAGTTTTGTCACTATAGCTTCAAGTACATCCTTTATCCCAAGACCAGTTTTTGCCGATATCAAAATTGACTCAGTTGCATCAATTCCGATTACCTCTTCAATCTGAAGCTTTATCCTTTCTGGATCTGCAGCAGGAAGATCGACTTTATTAAGCACAACTATTATCTCATGATTATTGTCAATTGCCTTGTAGACATTTGCCAGAGTCTGAGCTTCAACTCCTTGGCTGCTATCTACTACCAAAAGTGAGCCTTCACATGCGGCTAAGCTTCGGCTGACTTCATATGAAAAGTCAACATGACCTGGTGTGTCCATGAGGTTGAGGCAATATTTATTACCATTATTTGCAGTGTAATTGAGTCTTACCGTTTGTGCTTTGATTGTGATTCCGCGTTCACGCTCTATATCCATTGAGTCAAGTACCTGATTGGTCATTTCCCTTGTCTCAAGACCGTTACATTCTTCTATCAAACGATCAGCAAGAGTTGACTTCCCATGATCTATATGTGCTATTATTGCAAAATTTCTTATATTGTTCATAGATCTACTTATTTAAGTAGATCTATTTTACATTTTAAGTATTACAAGAGCAATTACTTATATCTCTCTTTGCTAAAAACATTAAGCTGTCCTTGCCAATGGACGGCAATGCTCATTAGCTGATGCTTGCTTCACTGTGCTACTTGGATCTTCTTGCTGTCTACACGTTTTTACTGCATCAGCAAGGCTTAGGTAAGCATCACCAACTTTAATCTTTACATCTTTATTTTTTTCTAAATCCGCATCAGTTGGTCTATCACTTATTATTCTAATACTATCATCACTGT
>NZ_JBNRJY010000471.1:0-349 GCF_059414725.1 Wolbachia endosymbiont of Tuta absoluta | reverse complement strand
GATTTATTACCTGACTGACAGATATGTTCAAAACACACGATTCACATAGGGCACGTTCATGCTGTTTCTCTTAGTCGGTATTTTCTCCGATGACAGGTCATAAAACCGCGTTTTAGTACGCCAGTCAGGAGAAATTTTCTACCATGCGCTCCAAAACGCAGATTTCATTTTCATTGTCACAAAAGAACGACGAAAGATATATTATCCGTGGTCCATTGAACGCGCCCCAGTATATTAGATTTCGATATGAAAGTTATGAATGATACCTTATTGCTATCACATAAAAATAACACTCTTGTAAAAGTAGAGAACTGGAATACTTATCAACCAGCAAGAGAAATGATGTTTG
>NZ_JBNRJY010000470.1:0-2025 GCF_059414725.1 Wolbachia endosymbiont of Tuta absoluta | reverse complement strand
ATTCGGATGAGTCAAATTCATTCGAATGATTGTTTTTCATTCGAATAATTCGAATAGTCCTTTTAAACAATCGAATTATTCGAATACCTCTCTATTCGAATGATCATTCGAATAAATCATTCACATTCGCCCATCACTAATTTCTTCAATTTTGTTTATTCCATTTTGTCCTTGTTCACGGTATAAAAATCGTATTTTATTTATAATATTAGCGAATAGTAGGTTTAACTAAGACATAATTAACAAAACATCACAAAAATGCAATCCTGTAGGATATGTTTCGATATAAATGTTAGAATGGTTATGCTTGGTGACACGAAATTGAAGGAATTTCTTGAAAACATATTTAGCAGCCATGGATTTACAGAGGTAAGGATACTGTACTATCACTACTAACCAACTAACTGGTTTTAATGACCGCCAAATCTAATTATTCTATGAACATAAAAGTATACTCTGGCCCCTTAGTGTGCAATAAACAATTTTGTAACTAACATTATTGTAGCCTAAGTACCTATTGACTTCATAAGTCTCATGGTTGCACACACAACTATAGGCTTGGTAGAATAATAAGGTTGCTTGTTGCTAATTCATTCAAGAGTTTTAATTTGGGGCACTAACTAGATAATATTCTGGTCAGAAATACAACCAAGGAAAACACCACTGACAAACTTGAAATATTTTTCTCTTGAAGTTTATAATTTTAAACAAAGAAAAAACAGTAACCTAAATTTTTACAAAACCGAAAATGTCCAGAATGCTATAAAAATAGGTCCTGTTCCCACTCATATGAATGTGTTCATTACATACATGCATTAACAGCCACAACAGTCCACCGCTGGACATGGGCCTTTTCCTATTGCCATACTCACCCCTATTGCAATTTCTACTTATTTAGTAAACATGGGTTTAACAGTCTAATAGCCTCTGCAACCTGTCAAGATCGATCCATTAGTGTTTGGTCCCGAGTTGGCCATACTAAGTATCCCCGGCCCGGTGTGTTTCAATGTGAAGTTTTCGTCCTCGAATTTCCGCCCGTATATGGATTTGCCGCCGGTGCCGTTGTTGTTTGTAAAGTCGCCGCCTTGACACATCTGGAAGTGTATGCTAAGGAAATGTCTAGAGAATTTGTGATTGAGAAATTCAGAATTCAACAGGATCGATCTTTTTTGAGAGTGGGAATGGGCTCGTTAACAGCGCTGGTGTCACTGCGAAACTTGGGGACAGTGGGAAATATTATTGCGGTCTTCGTGTAAGTACATTACTAATATACCTAAAAGTTTAAAAAATGATAAATTTAATTCAGTACTTTTTCCTGAATAAATCCATTTTTTAAATAAATTTGAAGATCCTGACTTGCACCTGCTGTGACGGTTTGTGCGGACCTCATTCCGGATGCGCGTGTGGCCCCTGCTCAGCTCTCTCAGCAGAAGAAGAGCTTCGAGTTGCCATTCAATCTAAGCTAGTTCCTCCACCACCATCCATTCAAGTAATTGATGACCTAAAGTGGAAACAAGACCCAGGTATTGAATCCATTTGGCCTTAAATGTTTATTTTGCATTAGAAATGCTTGAAAATAAATATGCATGACAACCGACAAAATATGCAAGATCAAATGGCAAGTTTTAGGTATAAAAATAGAATAATAAGCATTTTACGCCCTAACTTAACAATGTAAAATATTTCCGCTATATAAAAATGGTGCAAGATAGTCATATACAAAAACACAGATATATTTTTTCAGGAAGCAATGTACGCTAATAAAATTTAATAGATCAATGAGCAAACTTGCCAATAGTGAGAACAATTTTAGCTAAGAATGCCTAAAATATGGAAGGAAAACTCATTACCCTTGAAAAAAATTGCTTATTATTGCAATAACTGTTTTTGTTTTTTTTTTAATATTTTCAATTTTGTTTTGGTTCACCAATTTATCGTCCCACAGAATAAGCAAGGAAGCATTGTTCACAGTGTTTGTTCCATCCCTTATTATCATCCAGGTCCCGAATCTCTAAAAATCCTACA
>NZ_JBNRJY010000469.1:0-320 GCF_059414725.1 Wolbachia endosymbiont of Tuta absoluta | reverse complement strand
TATTACACTTGGGCAATTATCTTGGTGCAATTAAGCAGTGGATAGGCTTGCAGGATAAATATAAATCTCTTTTTTGTGTTGTTGATCGATCCCTCATACGCTTAGTCCCTAATCTATTTACTATTAGTATTAAAGTATTTTTATAGTCAATTTGTTGTTTTTGTTTTGCAAGTAACCCGAGACCAAATAGATCAAACAATTGCATTGATGGATAAATATTACCTAAAGATATTAGTACAAACAAGGATGGGTGTGCACGATATGATACCTAAAAACAAGTCCAAATAAGATGTTCCGCATTCAAAATGCCACATGACTCC
>NZ_JBNRJY010000468.1:0-529 GCF_059414725.1 Wolbachia endosymbiont of Tuta absoluta | reverse complement strand
ATTAGTTACTCCTATTCATATTCAACCAGAATGATATTTTTTATTCGCTTATGCTATTCTCCGATCTATTCCAAATAAACTTGGAGGTGTAATTGCTTTAATTATATCAATTTTAATTTTAATTATTTTACCCTTTACTTGTAACAACTATAATTCAAAATAAAATTTGATTTAAAGGATAAAATTGAATTCCTTGAATTTTTTTGTTCACGATCACCCAAAATTGCAATACACGTAATTTTCAGGTGCCATGGTTATGAATGTCATATTTAAGTGGACTTGACCATATTTGAGTGGACCGCGAACTTCGTTTCGCTGACTGAATATTATAGTTAGCATACAATCGCCAAATTTCCTTCTTCTGTGTTTTTGTATTTAGCGCGGGAATGATCAAATTTCCTGCCGTAAAAAGTATTCTAGATGTCGGCTAGGCTTAATAGCTATACATTAAAAAAAAACCGTCTAGAACTTTTGGAGATTAGCCTGGACAAACAGACAGACAATAAATTAAAGAAAATTTAAATGTGTT
>NZ_JBNRJY010000467.1:0-509 GCF_059414725.1 Wolbachia endosymbiont of Tuta absoluta | reverse complement strand
CCGACACTTAACTAAGCCATCACGATGAAAGTAGCCCATGTCCGACAATTGTTTACCCAGCTTTATGAAGAAAACTGGGTCAAGCTGTATGTGCATGTTTTTCGGATGCTGGACGACCGCGATGAGGCCCGTGATATTGTGCAGGAGATCTTTGCGAATCTCTGGGACAGGATGGAGCGCCTCGAAATCGAGCATTCCTATCAGGCCTATCTCTTCCGTTCGGCACGCAATCTGGTGATCGATCGTTACACCATTCGTGCAGGTCGGAACTTACCCGACAAGGAATTTCGCTACCTTAGGACCGTTATAGTTACGGCCGCCGTTTACTGGGGCTTCAATTCAATGCTTCTCCGAAGATAACATCTCCTCTTAACCTTCCAGCACCGGGCAGGTGTCAGGCCCTATACTTCATCTTACGATTTGGCAGAGCCCTGTGTTTTTGATAAACAGTCGCCTGGACCTTTTCACTGCGGCCAGCATTGCTGCTGGCGACCTTTCTCCCGAAGTTA
>NZ_JBNRJY010000466.1:0-391 GCF_059414725.1 Wolbachia endosymbiont of Tuta absoluta | reverse complement strand
TACATACATACGTCAGCCTTTTGCAGTCCACTGCTGGACATAGGCCTCCCCCAGGGTACGCCATAGGGCACGCCATTTTTCGTTTTCGCCATCCAGTCGCATCCTTGCATTGCCTTGCTGCACGGTTTAAAAATAAACCGTAAAGTTAGACACTATATTTGTTAACGTCAAATAGTATGATTTAAATGTTCTAAATCACGTTTCCTTTGTAATAACACCGTAATTGTAAGATACTTAGATCGATCGTGTTTTCCTGCGACCAGAAGCTAGATTATATAATGAAAAATCATTGTACATAAAAATGTGGTGTTGATCGATCAAACGGAGTTTCACCTTGGTCATTGTTAACATCAAATCTCGCACCTGCACTCACAAGTGATTCAACTTTGCG
>NZ_JBNRJY010000465.1:0-426 GCF_059414725.1 Wolbachia endosymbiont of Tuta absoluta | reverse complement strand
TCATAGAATTTTCAATCGATTTTTGTGTGTGTGTGTGTTTATGTATTGCGTTTGTGTTCATGTGTGTATTTAAAAAAAATAGCCAGCAAACTTTATGGGGGATTCCCTCGTTCCACTTGCACCACCAAAGAAACCAATTCTTTTTTCAGGTTATGGCAACATTTTCGACAAAGAAGAACACAACATCTTTTACACAGATAGTTAGCGGTGTTGGATAGTGAGTGCTTCAGTATTTGTTCCGCAGCGGAATTATTTTCTTGTTACAACGTATTTGAAATGAAAATCATATCAATTTGTAAACGTTTTCGATCGATCCTTGCAGCTTTCCCAAATAGCTTGCACAGATAATATAATTTTGCTCTACGGACCTTTCCCTTTCTCATCACTTGTACTGAAATTAATGCAGGAGAGTAAACAAAAAATTGT
>NZ_JBNRJY010000464.1:0-1162 GCF_059414725.1 Wolbachia endosymbiont of Tuta absoluta | reverse complement strand
AGTGTCGTTTCTACACTAGTTTTACTTATAATCTCCTTAGTGCGGGTTTTGCACTGATCGATCATACACTTTGAATCCTGTCTTAAATCTCTGTACAACGACAGTAAAAGAATGGGAAAGTTAGCCACCAAAGATGAGTGGGTTTACAAATAAAGTCGGTAATTGATTGAACAATGAGTATTTGTTTTGGCCACAGGTCGGCCACCCACTCGAAATTAATCAAGTTGATTCATGGTCGAAAGAAAGTCAGCTTCTTTTTGGCCTTTCTACGTGTAGGCAGGCAGGTACTGTTTGGATTCGGCGAGTCATCTCTAAAGACCATTAAAGATCCCGTTAGTGCAATTTAACTCAATTAATTCCTCCTTGTATACTTTTTGGTGCCTATTAGACGTTTTTTATTAAAACGTATATTTTAACATGAACAAGGTAAACAGCTATCCCAAAAAAATATTGTTGAAAGCTCAGATTTTGATAGTCTCAAAAGGCCGTGTTGCTCTAAGCCTCTGAACCTGACTTACAGAAAGCTTGCTAAGCACACACTTTGCTAAGTATGGCCATAGTAGGCCTACTAACCTACGTTCGAAAAATAATTGTGTTCAGGGCCTTGCTTAGGTCTGAAGCCTACATATTATTTTAAGCGTCAAACACAGCAGGCGCTGAGATAATCCGCAGAATTTCCGATTATTCCGCTGAATAGATGTTTTCCTTGCAAGTATACTTTAGTTTGAATATGATTCCACAACAGAAGTATACGCACAGGGCCCTAAGTATGCTAAATAAAAATCGTTTCATTTGTATGTAGATAGCGTGTCAATGATATGATTTTGGGCCTTTCTTATTCTGATTTTGCTAACAGTTTGGACTAAAGAATATCACCGGCGCGCAGCCGCCAATACTTACTTTGTGATATCACGTTGACAATAAAATGACGGGTTAAAAAATAAGGAAATCCGGGCCCAGATGAGTTTCTTTCTATACTAGGTAAAGTAGTAAGATTACTTAAAAACTACCGTGTTTCAGTAATTCACACAATACGTTTCGTCACCCGACCCTGCCATGACAGTTTTATGCCAGTTATAGAAGAAAGCAATTCGATTAAGCCAATCAAAAGGCATTATATTAGGGTTAAGAATCTGTTGACCTAAAACGATTTGACAGTTTA
>NZ_JBNRJY010000463.1:0-12978 GCF_059414725.1 Wolbachia endosymbiont of Tuta absoluta | reverse complement strand
CATGGCTAAGTTTGATATAGCTTCATGAATTTATTATACATTACCCACTATCCGAAGAGCTGTGCAACAAAGCCCACTGGAATCCAGAAATTTTTTGAGAACAAAAGTTATGCTAAGTTTTTGTTGGTAAGAAAGGCTGGTGTCTGGGCACTGGGATGACAGTAGTGTGAGATGGGGCTACTTGGATCTAATTTGCTATTCACAATCCAATTATTAACTTGTTTAAAACAAATATTGAATTTTTATTTTAATTATATAATAATTAAATATATCATTTAAGATTAAAGATGAGATTATGACAAGTGATCAATTACTAGCAGAAGTACTGAGTATAATTAACGATAAGACAGATTTAAATGAAGATAATATAATTCAGGAAATACAAGAAGAACTAGAGAAACAGAATCAAGATCTACATGAAGAGTGGAAGAAAGTTAAATTTGATGTAAATCATTTATTTAGTCAAGAACTTACATTGTTGCACGTAGCTGCTAGAGGTGGCTTTGAAAACGTAGCAAAAGTCCTGGTAGCAGGAGGAGCTGATGTTAATAAGAAAGATAGTAAGCGCGAGAAGATTCCTTTACATTTAGCTGCTGAAAATGGTCATGTTGAAGTAGTAGAATTTTTCTTAAATAAAGGAATAAGTGTTAATGTAATGGATAAAGAGGGCAATACCCCTTTGCATTATGCTGCAGATAATGGAAGTAGAAAAACAATATCAATTCTAATAAGAAAAAATGCAGATCCTTGGTTAAAGAATTTTCATGGTAAAACTCCAGTGAATATTTATGCATTCAAGCATCCTAATGGCTCTGGATACTTAATGCAGCTGAAAAAAGCGAAAATTCAAGGTTATATCGTTTTTGGCTCAATGTTGTTGTTAGGTGCTGCTATGGCAACATCAATTGTTGCGGTTAATTTAATTGTACCTGATGTGCCTGTATTAAAGGTGTTATTGTGTGTAAGTATTTTGTATGCATTTGCATCTATAGCTAAATATATTACGTACAAAGCGGCTGAATTGGATGCTAAAAATGAGATTAAAAACGAGCAAGATTCAAACATAATAAATATTGAAGAAGTGAGTGATGAAAAAAAATCGGTTAATAAAGCAACGCGCTCAAAAAAATTAAATGATCTTGTTTGTGCAATAAAAGGCTCTTCTAGAATAGAGATAGTTGATCCAGACAAGCAGAAAAAAGTAACACTTGATGATGTTATTGTTTCAGAGGAAGTAAGAAAAGAGTTAAAAATGATTTGTGGTCATATATCAGAGAAGAAGAAGAAAGCTCTTGAAATGCTAAGTTGCAAAATGCCAACAGGCTATATTTTATACGGTCCACCTGGAAATGGTAAAACTCTTATTGCTCGTGCAATTGCATGTGAAGCTAGTGCTAAATTTATTAGCGTTTCTGGATCTGAATGTATGCAAAAATATGCTGGACACAGCGCGCATTACATAAAAGATCTTTTTGCAAAAGCGAGAGAAAATGCTCCTTGCATAGTCTTTATAGATGAAATAGATGCTGTTTGTACAAAACGTAGTAATAGTGGACGAAGTGATGAAGAACACAACCGAATTGTAAATCAGTTTTTATGCGAGCTTGATGGTTTTAATCCTATAGAAGGCGTGACAATCATTGCTGCAACTAATCGTCTAGAAAGTTTAGATGAAGCAGTAATTAGATCAGGTCGCCTCTCTAAACATATTGAAATTCTTTTACCAGATAAAAGCCTACGTGAAAAAATATTGGGTCTTTATACGGAAAAAGTGCCAATGGCACCAGATGTAAATCTAGCAAAACTTGCAGAAGAAACTAATGGTTTTTCAGGAGCTGATCTAGAAAATTTGGTAAATGAAGCAAAACTTCATGCTGTAGATCAGATTTGCGAAGAAGAGTCAGAAGATGAAGACCTAAAAGTGACAGTGAACATGGATGATTTCAATAATGTACTTAAAGATCTTAAATCTAAAAAGGTTGAGGTTAAGAATGAGAACGAGGCAGTGAATGATTTTATAGAGTTTTGTAAAAATATTTCAAAATGTACAAGTTCGAGCAAAGATTCTTCTTACTTAGCTACATAGAAAACATATGGATCTCCTTATTGTAAAGCAGGAAAGTGATTCAGCAAATGTAAATGCAAAAGTAGAGATAGAGTACAAAAAAAGCAGGTAAAATTTAGTTGTGTTAGATAGATTTTGACTTTCTGCCCTTTTTCTTACCGTTTATCGCAAATCTCCCTAACGTTTATATCTCTCTTACAGATTCATTCAAACTTAATTAAGTGGGAGTATTGTTAATGCGAAAAGGGTTTAATTAAAATGGTATGGCGTGTGAGGAAGACATACATCAATTGGTAGAAAGTGGATTTGATATTAACTCAAAAGATGTAAGCGGAGTCACTCTCTTGCATAAGTTTACAAAAGAAGGCGATTTAGTTGGAGTAAAATCATTATTAGAGCACGAAGCTGACTTTAATGTTGTGGACAATGAAAATAGAAATCCACTGCATTATGCTATTATGCATGGACACAAAAAAATTGCTAAACTTCTTGTTAATCAATTGACAATTAATTCTAGAGATAAAAATGGATTTACTCCACTTCACCTTGCTACACTACAAGATGACACAGAATTAATGGATTTTTTAATAACAAAAGGCGCAAAAATTAATGAAAAAGATGCTGAGGAAGGCTATACTCCTCTTCACATAGCTTCATTATACGGTTCTAAAAAGAGCGTCCAGATTTTAATTGATAGCGGAGCAAATCTTGAATGTGAAGATAACAACTTTCGTACTCCTTTATTTTTGACCATTTATCAATGTACTACACATTATGAAAGTAGAGCAGAGATTATAGAATATCTGATAAAGAAAGGTGCAAACATAGAAGCAAAAGATGCAGAAAATAATACTACGCTTTTTCTAGCAGCATATAACAACAAAATGCAACTGGTAAAGCTTATTGTAAAGCAAGCAAAAGCTAAGTTAAAAGAGTTTATTTGCACAAAAAATAAACATGGTTTTGATGCACTGGATTGCGCTATTAAGCATAATAATAGGCAAATGGTAACATTTCTTGTTTCAAAGGGAATAGAAGCAGATGACCAAGATTGTAGCGGTAACACCAGGTTACATAAAGCTAGCTATAATGGTGATACTAAAGCAGTTAAGTTCTTATTGGAGCTTAAGGTAAACGTTAATGCCGTCACTAGATGCAACAGAACTCCTCTGCTACTTGCAGCTAAAAAAGGCCATGTAGAAATTGTAAGAATGTTGTTAGCAGTAAAAGCCAATATGAATATTTGTGATCAACAAGGTTTTACACCTCTGCATCTTACTATTCAAAAGGATTATTTTGATATAGCTCAGCTATTAATAGAAAAAGGGGCAATTAATTGTAGTAATGATTATACTGCAATAGATATGTTTATTGACAAGGCTCATAGCAAAAAAAATATTGAAGAAAATTACAAAAAATTTTGTAGGTTTTTGATGCTTTACTTGAAAGAGCTACATAGTAAACACAAAGCCTTTTGTGTACTTTCAATCCTAGCTCTAAGCTTAACAATTATAGGTTTACCATTTATTTTCAAGCCTATTATTAAATATAGAGAAAGAAGTAAAATATATAAAAAAATTAGGGCTATGCTGATTTATATTTAAGTATAACAGGAGAACTAAGCTAATATATGACATTATCTGCTCGATAAAAATGGAATTAAATGTATCCGTTTAGCAGAGTGGCAAAATAAAATAGACAAAACCATAAAAATAAATGGTGTCATGCAATTTGAGCTTCGGCATAGATCCCACATAAATTTTTTGGTACATATTTTTTCAACATTAATTTCGTATTCCATTCAAAGAATATTAATATTGGCATATAAGTATGAATATTATGCTAATATAATTACTTTTTAGGTATACATGGCAAATTTATGCCTGGAAACAGTTTTTCCTACACTTTCTTTATAAAAATCACAGGCGCCTGTTATTAGCTAAAGTAAAGGTCAAGTATCTGGAATTCTGGACATAAAATCCTCCTGTATAAAAAGATTAGAAAAAAATGCAGCGCACATATGACAGACCGCTGAAAAAGATACGCTACGTTTTTTATTGAAAAGTTAACTGAAAGTCTGCAGACAAAGATAGATTTTGAGCTCTTAAAATATCTCTAATTGTCATTATAATCAGATTCAAAATATGCGGAAGTAATTTTTTTGACAATAGATTTCTTGCATAACCAAGTGTCATTCCAGCTGGGATCCAACTAAACACTTTACAACGTTTTTTGCGCGAAAAGGCTGGATGCCAGTGTCAGCTACTTGCATGACATCGTCTTGGATGAAAATCAGTACGTGATGCACCAAAAATTGTGCATCAAAAGGGTGTCATTTGAGTAACTTTTTTGTTGTCGTGCCAGTGTCAGCTACTTTCATGACACCTATTTGTTCCTATGATAGTCTTATCTGTCTATCTTATTTTGCTACTCTGCTGAACAGATACGTTTTTTTTACCTTTTTTATTCTGTAAATTTTTTAGTATTTGTATGTTTAACATAAGAACTACACAAGACCACAAATGGTGAATCAGCATTACCTTAAAGAGAGTACCCATATTTTCAGTTAACCTTAAAAATTCACTGAAGATCTTATTCTTCTGTTCATTACTTGCATTTTCCATTAAAGCTTGCGCTCTTTCCTTTATACCAAACAAATATAAAAATTCTCTTTGAGTTAAAATCTCACAATTTAAGTATTTTAATGAATCTTTTAACGCTTGAAAGTTTACAAGTGCAGTAATATCACTGTTACCAATATTTTCAAGAAAATTAGCATACTGATGCTGCCTTATCGATTGCAAAGTGCTCTTATATTCAGGATATACATAACCATAATCTATAATCAGGGCAGCTCCTCCGTTATTGACTATCTTATTCTCAAGTTTCTTTAATATTTCGATTCCGGCTAGGCATACTTCCACTACTGCACCATTGAAACCCCCTGTCATTCCAGTCTGGAATCCAGTTTTTGGTCTGGTTAAGCACTGGAGTGACAATGAAAGACTGCCATCATCTTGTTTTATTACTCTATTTTCATACCACTGCCCATCACGATAAATAAATTGGTCAATTGGAAGGGCGTCAAATAACTCATTTGCAAAAAAAATAGTTGGCTGATTTGGTAAGTTGTCGACATCTGTGTGCCAATTAATATCTAATCCCTTTAATTTTTCCTTTTGTATTTTCTGTAAAATAGGGCTTATCTCAACTAGATGAATGTCCATTGAGCTAAAAAAACAGCTATATTTTTTGGTGACTCTTATTACATCATGAATGAGTGTTCCTTTACCTGGTCCAAGTTCAACTAGAGAAAATTTTGATGGCTTTCCTAATTTTTCCCATGTATTCATTATCCACACTGCAATTGTTTCACCAAATAGCTGACTAATTTCAGGTGCAGTAATGAAGTCACCATCTTTGCCAAGTGGTAATTTATTCATGTAATAGCCGTACTCTTTATGATATAGAGCAGCGTTCATAAAATCACTGATAGATATTGATCCTTGGCTTTTATCAATTAATTCGTGTATATAAGTGAGCATATTATTAATAAACATTTAACTATAGCGTGCCATACTATAAAATAGTGGAGTATTTATATATATAATATAAGTTTAAAAACATATGAGTAGTATTCCTTTGGTTATGGACAATCAAGATACGGATTATGTTACCCTTATACCTCAAGATGATGGTATTGAATATAAATTTAAAGAAGCTATCAATTTTGTAGAAAATAAGGTTGTAAGTGCTGATGGATTAACTTTAGCGGAGGTATTTCAAGCATTGGTTCAAATGTTGAATGGTGATCTAGAGTTAGTAAAAAAAGTGTTAGCATATACTAATATTATGGTAAAGCATGGAATGAGGGTAGCAAAAGAGTCACAGCTAAGCAGAGCCGATGTTCGTCGAGCTTTAGAAGGCAAAGAAAGTGTGTTTAATAGGCAAGATTTTATCAAAAAACCACCTCTTGTATCTTCTATAAAATCGGTTAAAAAGAAAAGTAGAGGTCTTTAAATGGTTGAGTCTATAAAAAAATTTACTGTACAGTGTGATTTCAAAGGACAGAATGCACCTTTTGCAGTATATATAGGAAATCCAAAGGGTGATACTCATCCAATTCACCATCAAGATTCATGGCTTGCAAAGGAGCGTGGAGGAAACATTCCTAATAAAGTTAAAGAAAGTTTGCAAAAATTATACAAGCTGTCTCAAGAAAACGGGATCTCTTTTCCAGAATTATGCGCATATGCCATTACTATAGTTAGTAATAATGATAAAAAAAGTGACGGTAAGTAGTTAGATTCTCAATATTTCATTTATAGAAGTTTTTGATCTCGTCTTCTCGTCCACTTTTTTTACTATAACTGCGCAATAGGTTGAAATGTTGTTTTTAGGTGGAGTAGATCCTGGTACAACTACAGAGTAAGGTGGTACTTCACCATAAAATATCTTGCTTGTTTCTCTGTCAATAATTTTTGTTGATGCTCCAATAAACACCCCCATACTAAGGACTGATCCTTCTCTTATTATAACACCTTCGGCTACCTCACTGCGCGCTCCAATGAAGCAATTATCTTCTATAATGACTGGAGAAGCTTGAATGGGCTCAAGAACTCCGCCTATTCCCACTCCACCGGAAATATGGCAATTTTTTCCTATTTGTGCACAACTACCAACTGTTGACCAAGTGTCTATTATTGTGCCAGAATCAATGTATGCACCAACGTTGATAAAGCTTGGCATTAGAACAACATTTTTACCTATGTAAGCAGATTGGCGGACAAAACATCCAGGAACTGCTCTAATTTTTGAATGGTAAAATTTTTCTTCATTCCATTCACTAAACTTACTACCGATTTTGTCAAACCAGCAATTGGTGTTGTCTATTATTTTGCTTTCCTCAGTGAGGAAATGTAATAATATTGACTGCTTTATCCACTTATGTACTATCCATTCTCCACTTGATAGCTTTTCTGCTACTCTAATTTTACCACTGTCAAGTAACTCAATTACCTCTTTGATTATTAATCTTGCTTCGTGTTTTAGATTATAGTCGTTAAGTTTTTCTTTATCTTTCCAAATATTTTCTATCTCATCTTGTAATTTTTTAGTTGCAAATTTTTCATTTATTATATACATATTGATATCAAATTTATATTATTTTATACGTAAGCACTATGAAAATACAATGTCATAATTGTACTAAAACTTACTTAGTATCTCGTGGGCAAATAGGTGAATCTGGAAGAAAAGTGAAATGTACAAACTGCAATCACATGTGGCATGAGTATCTAAAAGAAATGTCAAGTGAATTGTGCCCTGCTGGTATACAAGAAAAAAAAGCTAACTGGAGGCAAAGTTTAACTCTAGCTTTTGCAACAGTTGCAGGGTTATGCGTTATAATTGTTGGTGGTATCTTTCCAGGAGAGGTAAGTAAGATATATAAAGCAGTTAGTTCATATAAAGATTCAATAAGCCATAAATTAGGATACAAAAAAGTGCAAACGGAAAATTCAAGTGCGAGAGAACTTGTTGTAAATGAGTTTTATCAAGATTACCTTTTTCTATCTAATTTTAGATCTAATTAAATAGGCATAAGTCATCAATGTTATGCAAATAACTACACTTATTCCTTTATGATAGTGTCATTCCAATTTCAGCTACTTTCATGACGCCCTATGGTTGTTATTACATCGTTTACTATAGATTTGTTTCAGAAGCTTACATCCAGAAAACTTGTATAGATTTTTTCTACTTCTGTGATATTATAAGCCTGTGATGATAAAATAAGTGGATATGGATAAGTCAGCGTATGAAATCATAGAGCATGAGTATGATGTGGTGATAGTGGGTGCAGGTGGAGCAGGGCTTAGAGCAACACTTGGAATGGCTGCAACTAATTTTTCAGTTGCCTGTATTTCTAAGATTTTCCCTACACGGAGTCATACAGTTGCAGCACAAGGCGGAATTAGTGCAGCCTTGAGCAACATTGCTGAAGATGATTGGCGCTGGCATGCGTATGACACAATAAAAGGTTCAGACTGGCTTGGCGATCAAGATGCAATAGAGTATATGTGTAAAAATGCTGCCAAAGCTGTGATTGAACTTGAAAATTTTGGTGTACCCTTTTCTCGTACGGAAGATGGAAAAATATATCAGCGTGCCTTTGGTGGAATGACAACTCACTTTGGTAAAGGAAAATCGGCTCAGCGTACTTGTGCAGCAGCAGATAAAACTGGGCATGCAATTCTTCATACTCTATATCAGCAATGTCTTAAATTTAACGCTGAATTTTTTGTCGAATATTTTGTAATCGATTTGATTATGGACAAAGGGACATGCTGTGGGGTGATAGCTTGGTCGCTGTGTGATGGTACGTTGCATAGATTTCGTGCACATTTTGTGGTAATAGCAACAGGTGGTTATGGACGTGTTTATTTTTCTGCAACAAGTGCACACACCTGCACAGGTGATGGTAATGGCATGGTGGTAAGAGCTGGGTTGCCACTTGAAGATATGGAGTTTGTGCAATTTCATCCAACAGGAATATATGGCTCAGGGTGCTTGATGACGGAAGGATGCCGCGGTGAAGGTGGGTACCTCGTTAATTCTCAGGGTGAGAAGTTTATGGAACGTTATGCGCCAAAGGCAAAAGATTTGGCTTCTCGTGATGTAGTAAGTCGAGCAATGACAATTGAAATTAGAGAGGGAAGGGGAGTTGGGCCAAAGAAAGATCACATGTACTTGAATATATCGCATCTTGATCCGGAAGTGATCAAACTCAGATTGCCAGGTATTAGTGAAACAGCAAAAACCTTTGCAGGAGTTGATGTTACTAAAGATCCGATACCTGTTATTCCAACTGTTCACTACAACATGGGCGGTATTCCGACCAACTATCATGGGGAAGTGATCACGTTGCAAAAAGGTAAAGAAGAAGTGGTAGAAGGATTATTTGCAATAGGAGAGGCAGCATGTGTTTCTGTACATGGTGCAAATCGACTTGGCTCTAACTCGCTTCTTGATCTTGTGGTTTTTGGTAGAGCTGCCGCGCTTAGGGCAAAAGAAAAATTGAAACCTGATACACCACATAAAAAATTGCATTCAGACTGCACAGACTGGATAGTAGATAGATTTAATAAAATGAGATTTGCTTCCGGAGAGTTCAAAGTAGCAAAAATACGAAGTGAAATGCAGCACACTATGCAGAAATATGCATCGGTATTCCGTGTTGCTGAAGTTTTAGAGGAAGGTAAAAAAGCTATAAAAGAAGTAGCAAAAATGATGCCTAACATTGCAGTTGAAGATCGTAGTATGATATGGAATAGTGATTTGGTTGAAGCTCTGGAGCTTGCCAATATGATTCCACAAGCAGTTATTACCATGGAATGCGCAGCTAATCGCGAGGAAAGCAGGGGTGCTCATGCTCGTGAAGATTTCCCTGAACGTGATGATAAAAACTGGATGAAGCATACTATAGCATGGCTTAAAGAAGAGAAAAGCCAAGTTAGTGTAGAAATTGACTATAAAAAAGTTGCTGAAAAAACTCTGAGCGATGAGATTGATTTCATCGCCCCGGAAAAGAGAATTTATTAGTTAACCCATCTGGTTTATTTATAAATTGACGTAGTATTGATACATAGCTCATTTGAGTAGCTGGGCTTTCTGTATGCTCCGATTGATTTGACGATCTTTGTACTTCTTGCTCTGCTGAGTTGTTAGCTAAATTTTGTTGTTCAGTAATATTTTCAGGTTGTTTTGCAGCTAGGTGATCATCTTTACGGCTTTGCTTATCGTTGGTTAATTCCTTAACAGACTTCCTAATGCCGCTAAGTCCCAAAGTGAATATCAGACAGACCACTCCTGTTATAGCTATGATGGGTAACGCTGCTCCAATTGCAATTTGTCCTTGAAAGCAAGAAAGTGTTACCATTGTAATAATAGTAGTTGCTACTGTGATTGCTAACAATACACTAGCTCTCCTGCCCGGATCAATGCATTTCCATACAACAGATGCTCCTTTTTTTACACCAGAACCTAGCTTTTTAATGCCTGATTGACATTTTTTCGAAGCAGTTCCACAGTGGTATTTTTCCTCAAGCTTCTCTTTTAGTTCTTTAGCTTTCTCCTGTGCTTTCTGTGGAGTGCTTGAACAATCTTTTAGATCTCGTAAAGTTAAATAGTACTTTTTAGTATGGAGTTCTGGATCTTCTAACCATAAAGAATCAGGGTTAGCACCGTTTTGTAATAATGCTGCACAAAACTTTGTTGTATTATCATAATTAGTTGCTAAATCAAAAATTGTTTCTTGCGATAGGTATTCGATACTTTTTTTTTCTGCTTTTTTCTTTAGTGCTAATTCTAGAGGTGTATTTCCTTGCCTGTTAGTTGCTTTTATAGCTTCATCTAATTTATCTTCAGATATTTTTCTTTCTTTTACTAAGGCTGATATTAATTTCAAGCATGTAACTTTTTGCTTCCCTCTCAGCAAGGCAATATGGTGTAAAGCATTATTGCCATTTGCATCTTTAAGGTTAATATCTGCTCCTTTTTTCAATAATTCCTTAAAAGATTTTTCATCTTTATCTTTAATTGCTAAATGTAGTTGATAATTATCATTACTATCTGGAGTATTTATGGTATGGGCTATAACTTCTTCAACTTTTGTTTTTATTTCTGGTTTTCGCTCAGCCAATTTCTCTAAAAATTTAAGATAGTATTCATTTTGCTTTTTAGATAATTTTTCTAAATCCTCTGTAGGTAAGCTTAGCTTGGCTCCATACTTTAACAATTTTGCAAGAAACTTAAGTGTGTTATCGTTATCTTGGATTGTGTGAGAATCATGTTTCCCTTTTATTATCTTGTTAATTAGTGCTACCTGAAAAGGAGTCTTTCCTTCTTGATTTTCACTATCAACAAGTTGTACTAAATTTTTCTCGTTAGCTATTTTTATCAAGGTATCTAGAAACTTAAGCTTTTGTTTCTTTTTGAGCGATGCAATAAGGTGTAAAATATTATTTCCTTTTTCATCTGTTATGCCACTGATATTTGTGCAATCTTTTAGGTATTTTCTAAATTTCCTGTTGTTTCCATTTTGGATTGCATTTAGTAATTGAACGTCATTATCAGAATCCGATATTCCGTTTATTCCATCTTCAAAATCGCTATCAGAATCTGATATTCCGTTTATTTCATCTTCAAAATCGCTACCGTAGCCACTGTCTTGTTCGCTGTACCTACTAAAACAACTTTTAGTGACTTCAGAAATTACTTGTTTTTTTGTTTCATTTGATATTCTTTTCGATCGTTCTATTACTTCACCTAGCACTGGAAGGAAACATTGGACATAATATCTGTGATATTTTTCCTGTTCTCTAAGCGATTCTTCTAATTTAGTTAATACTTCAGGACTAGCGCCTTCCTTAAATAACCTTTTACATTCCTTGAGTGTTCCATCTCGACTTCTTGGTTTTTCATGCTTATGTTTTTCTTTTTTTACCTTTCTCTCTATAATATTATACAATTGCTTGTCTTTTTTATCTTGTTTTTCATTTTTGTTTATACATTTGTCTAGTTTATTTGCATTACTAACTAATACACTTGAATCTATACTCATATTAAAACCTCAATATTAAAAGCTATTTGGCGTTAACGAATTGTATTAAACTTTTAAATTGAGCTAGATGTTATCGAAATATAGGTGAAAAGGCAGAAAACTAGTTTCTATTAGAAAATCTATTGTCATAGTCAAATCCCCACTTTAGCACTTGTCTACTATTTTAACTATTTTATCTTAAAAAATAATAAATGTGGCTAAACTGTGAAACGTGAATGCTGCTAAAAGAGATAAACAAATATTTTTATAGATCTTTCAAACTTGATTTTTCTTCTAATTTTTTAAGCATTCCTTTACTTAGTATTGATTTTATCTCTTCTACGCTTTTATCAAGATTATCATTAATTATTACGTAATCATATTTATTACTTTTACTTATCTCTTTTTGCGCTTCGGCTAATCTACGCTCTATTTCAATTTCATCATCACTATTACGCCTTTGTAGACGCAGTCTAAGCTCTTCCATTGAGGGAGGTAGTATAAAAACACTTACAACTTTTTCTCTTAAGATTTCAAACAAATGAAATGCTCCTTGCCAATCTATATTCAGTAAAACACTTATTCCACTGCTCAGGTTTTGTTCTATAAAATCTTTTGGTATACCGTAAAAATTCTCAAAAACTTTGGCATATTCAAGCATTTGACCAGCCTTACATAGTTCGTGAAACTTTTCTTCAGTAACGAAAAAATAGTCTTTTCCGTTTACTTCACCGGGACGAGGTTTGCGTGTAGTCATAGAAACAGACATAACTAAATCAGTTGATTGCTCAAGTAATTTTTCTGATATAGTAGTTTTTCCAGCTCCAGAAGGAGAGGATAGAATCAGTAGTATGCCCTCATTTTTTACGGTCATTTTTCTTTATTTAACAAGTACATTATAGAGCTTTTTTAAGACTTTGTATTTTTTAAATCAAAGTTTAAAAGACTAGAGCCCTCTAAATTAGAATTTGATAAATTGGCATCAATAAGAGAGGAATTATCAAAGAAAGTATAACGTAAATCGGCTTTTTCAAGATTTGCCTTATTCAAATTAACGTTTACAAACTTTGCTCTGCTTAATATTGAATTAGAAAAAATAGCATTTTCTAAATTCATATCTTTAAACTCAAAGTAAGAATAATTTACATCAAATTTTTCACCCTGCGATATTTTCTCTTGCAGATCGATCATTTAAATATAACTCCCCCTCTATCATTTGCACTTTATCGCCCGGTATTCCTATTACCCGCTTAACAAATCTAATGCTGTCATTTCTTGTGGGCTTGAAAACTATTATATCTATCTCTGAATG
>NZ_JBNRJY010000462.1:0-421 GCF_059414725.1 Wolbachia endosymbiont of Tuta absoluta | reverse complement strand
AGCAGACTTCGGGCCCGGATTGGTCTTAAAAGAACATTACTAACCCTATTTCTTCCTAATAATATTGAATTCACACACACACACAAATCACGCCTATATCCCTTACGGTGTAGGCAGAGCTTTAACGGCCGTGAAACAGCTAATATTAACACCACGTCTGACAAAAGTTTGAGGGTATATCTGATAACTGTATATCACTATAGCGACAGGTTGTCAGCCCATCGCCTAGAATTGCAATACACATCTAACCCTCGAGTTCCTTAGTCACCTCTTAAAACACCTATGGATAAGAAATGGGGTGATGCTATTTTAAGCCGGTATCACACTGCAAATTGATGTTAATAATTGATACTCAATTCAATTTAATTTATTTAACAAATTACCACTTATGGTATAGTTGGACAATGTTTACATTATGCAT
>NZ_JBNRJY010000461.1:0-462 GCF_059414725.1 Wolbachia endosymbiont of Tuta absoluta | reverse complement strand
CTATAACTGTAATATCATACTCATTCATCAGTTTTTTTCGTGTGCAAAAGACTATATATAACAGATGGAACCCGTATGATCGATCCACTGTTAGCGTGTATAGCTAGATTAGGATAGCATCACCCCATTAAACATTTTCAGCAGATTGAAAATTGGTCCTCGTATTGAGCTTCTAGTGTTAGACGGTGGAGCTCCACTGTTAGCGTGTGGAGCTAGATTAGGATAGCATCACCCCATTTAAATTTTTCAGCAGATTGAAAATTGGTCCTCGTATTGTGCTTCTAGTGTTAGATGATAGGGTATGGTGCTGCTGAGTTTTTATTTTTTGTGTTGGACAGCATTAAGGATTGTATCAACGTTTTTCGGAGTATCGAGCACAGTTTGAGCTGTCACAAGTTAATTACAAATGTGTTCTCGCTAGAAGCTCAGCCATAGACCGTAGAGCTTCACTGTTTGCGTTTG
>NZ_JBNRJY010000460.1:0-429 GCF_059414725.1 Wolbachia endosymbiont of Tuta absoluta | reverse complement strand
CGCTGGCAACAAAGGATAAGGGTTGCGCTCGTTGCGGGACTTAACCCAACATTTCACAACACGAGCTGACGACAGCCATGCAGCACCTGTCTCAGAGTTCCCGAAGGCACCAATCCATCTCTGGAAAGTTCTCTGGATGTCAAGAGTAGGTAAGGTTCTTCGCGTTGCATCGAATTAAACCACATGCTCCACCGCTTGTGCGGGCCCCCGTCAATTCATTTGAGTTTTAACCTTGCGGCCGTACTCCCCAGGCGGTCGATTTAACGCGTTAGCTCCGGAAGCCACGCCTCAAGGGCACAACCTCCAAATCGACATCGTTTACAGCGTGGACTACCAGGGTATCTAATCCTGTTTGCTCCCCACGCTTTCGCACCTGAGCGTCAGTCTTCGTCCAGGGGGCCGCCTTCGCCACCGGTATTCCTCCAGATC
>NZ_JBNRJY010000459.1:0-823 GCF_059414725.1 Wolbachia endosymbiont of Tuta absoluta | reverse complement strand
ACGAATAAGAACACAAGGAACCCTGAGGAACTCCGGCATCAATGGCCATAAGGTCAGAGGAGCAGCCGTCAACGACTACTCTGATGGACCGTTCACTAAGGAAGTCTGAAATCCAAGTACAAAAATCAGCTGGGATGCCATTAGCAGGAAGCTTGTTGAGAAGACTTGCATGCCAGACCCTGTCAAAAGCCTTCGAGATATCGAGTGAAACGGCAAGTGCTTCGACGATTTTCTCGATGGCTTCGCCCCAGCAGTGCAAGACATACACAAGAAGATCACCAGTAGACCGCCCCCGGCGAAAGCCATATTGACGGTCACTGAGATGATCATTGACCTTGCAAAGGATGGAGGTAATAGCAATTGGACGGTAATGGGCAGGGTCAGCACGGTCGCCCTTTACATTAGCAAGCTTCCAGGTCCCCCATACCGTTCTTTCTTTAAGAGAGAGGCGGAACAAGCGTGTCAGCACAGGAGACAGTTCAGGCGCACATAGTCTTAACACTCTCGCTGGTATGCCATCAGGTCCGCTGGCTTGGTTCACGTCTAGACTGCACAATACTCTTCGAACCTCTTTAGTGTGTACTGCAATCTCCGACATCGAAGAATCGCAACGAGGTACAGTAGGTGGTTGCTTGGTGCCAGCGTCCAGACTTGAGTTGCTTGCAAACAGGGACGCAAACAAATTTGCCTTCTTACTTGCAGAGTGAGCCAGTGATCGATCTATGATATAGCCTATCCAATTGTTACCAGCTTCTGTTCCTCCAATCTGCGCTCCTTTCATGAATACTATTTTTTCAGTTGGTGAAGAAGGAGATAGTGAATC
>NZ_JBNRJY010000458.1:0-951 GCF_059414725.1 Wolbachia endosymbiont of Tuta absoluta | reverse complement strand
TTTACAACATCTTCTCACACGCTCTTTTAGCGGAAAAGCTTTGGCTGTTAAGAGAGTAACTGAAAACCAAGGAAAAACCACAGCAGGTGTAGATCGTCAACTATGGTCAACTTGCAATGCTAAATTTCAAGGAATAAAGCTGTTAAAACAAAGAGGATATAAACCTTCTCCGCTCAAACGAATTTATATCAGTAAATCTAATGGCAAAAGAAGGCCTCTCGGTATACCCACGATAAAAGATAGAGCGATGCAAGCATTATATCTGTTTGCTCTGGAACCGATAGCTGAAACGATCAGTGATCGTCACTCCTATGGCTTTAGACCTAAAAGATCCTGCGCGGATGCTATTGCTGCTTGTCACTTATTACTGGCAAGACGCAATCGACCACAATGGATACTAGAAGGTGATATCAAAGGGTGCTTTGACAACATTAACCATGAATGGCTTATGAAGCATATTCCTATGGAAAAGAAAATTCTTCATAGATGGTTAAAAGCTGGTTTCCTAGAATCGAAAACTCTGTATCCCACAACTGCTGGCACTCCGCAAGGAAGTATAATTTCTCCAATACTAGCTAACTTTACCTTAGATGGTCTTGAACAGTTATTAGAAAGTCGCTTTGGTAAATTAGGTAGCAAAAGAAGAGGAAAAATCAGAAGTGGAGTGAATGTAATCAGGTACGCAGACGACTTTATTATTTCAGGTTTCACACATGAAGTACTGGAAAAGGAAGTTAAGCCTTTAGTATCATCTTTTCTTCATGAGCGAGGTTTAATTCTGTCAGAAGAGAAGACAAAGATTACATCTATTACAACAGGGTTTGACTTTCTTGGTTGTAATGTACGTAGATATAATAAGAAGTTAATTATTAAACCTTCGAAAGAAAGTATTAAAAGACTTCTTAATAAAGCACGTACATTGATAAAAGCAAATATAGCGAACACTCAGGC
>NZ_JBNRJY010000457.1:0-276 GCF_059414725.1 Wolbachia endosymbiont of Tuta absoluta | reverse complement strand
GTGAGGGGTGGGGGGTGGTGATGGGAAGGTTTAATGAGCAAAGAGGGAGACCGGAGACGTATTACATCCGAGAAACACGCAATGTATTATGATCGATCAGACCATGAAATTGAACAACTTTTACTATGGAGCCTATGTTGGGAAATAAAATTTTTTTTTCGTGTTTCCATAAAGAAAATTCCTAAAATAAATCTACCAATAAAACCTACCTAACCCACAGATTATTAACATATCTCCTTGTTGGTAGATTTATTTTAGGAATTTTCTTTATAGATA
>NZ_JBNRJY010000456.1:0-2223 GCF_059414725.1 Wolbachia endosymbiont of Tuta absoluta | reverse complement strand
TAAATATAGTACCACCCCAACAAATAAGCTTCTTGCTTCGTTTTGCCAAAAATCTTGTTCAGGCATGATTAGGTTAGCTATTTTTTGCACATCGTCAACCATCTGTCCAGGTTTTTCACCGTTTAATCAGCTAATATAAGTTTCCAAAATTTAATGAAACCGAAGAAGACGTTATATATTCATAAATTATAGTTATTTGTTAATCTATATTTTCTCTTGGATATTTATCTCCCTAGTATGATCTGCCACCAACTTTTTTAGCAAAAATATATCGTCCGTGCGAAGATTGGTCAGCCTTTTGATATCCCACACGGAAAGTGTGATTATTTGTTTTTGAGTTGAAATACCTGCACGATCTATCACTTCATAGATTTTTGACGGTATTTTTCACGGTTTATTATTATAACATTTATAGTACAAATTCATTATCATTCAAAGCTTGTCCTGACTTCTTTTTATGATTAAAAGAAGGGGAGTAAGATCGATCGCAGTAAGGAGGACCGCGACCATTTATCCCACATTCTAGCGGAGGCTGGAAACAAAATAAAACTAAATCAGTATCCATACAAAAAGAAATTTAAAAGTGTCATTTTTCGATTATAACCCATAATTTTGAATGCATAAAATTTCATAAAACCAGTATCAGTTGCGCTGACGGGACGGTACCTACATACGGGTAAATAATAGAAAGGTATTACCTTTTTATTTTAGGGTCTTTAGTGATTCTGCCAAACTTTTATGTTTTCATTTCGTAAATCGATTTAATATTTTTTGGTTGATTTAATTTTCAGTAAGCGTCCTACTAATTAGGATCTAGTTATACAGAGTTTCAACTGACAAACAACTGTGATGAAAAGCTTCCAAAGGTAATAAAAATATGTTTCTGAGTTTAGTGGTGTTTGGCCTTAAAAAACAAGCTTATTAGCAGTGAATCACCTAGTCTTGGTATTCATTTCCTTTAACTTTATGGAATGAATAAGTTAAAATAATAAGTTTTCTTCTCAAACATATTTCAGTTTTTGAAATAATATTTATGTCTGTTCACCTTTTTGCGTAAAGACTGAAAATTGGTATCAAAAGATGAGTGGGTGATACAGTATTTTGTACCAAATTAAACAATACGCAAATCGCGTTAGAAAACACAAAATCCACATTCAAGGAATAATAGTCCAAATAAAGAAATTGCGTATCTACATCAATCCAAAACTTTACCGGACTAAAGGTTTTTTATGCAGCAACCATGATCGATCTGCATATCATCTAAAGAGTTTCTGTACGCCAAATTTTTCCAAATCAAAGAGCTTGAGACAGCGTGAGGACACTTTATTTCTCTACGCTGACTCCCTACTAATCTTGTTTCTATTCACGTACGGTCAACACATGAAACGCAATTTAAGATCAAGTAAAATATTTTTTCGATAGGTTTCTACTAGATTATCATTTTTATAACACTTGTAAAAATAAAATCTCATGTAGGTAAGTGAATTTTGCATGATAGACGTGTCAGGTAATTTTGTATAAAAATTTTGGTGAAACTATAAGAAGATATAGAAACCTGAAAACTAAATATCTTGGCAAAAAAGTATACCGGATATATATTGCGACGTGAATTTTCCCATAAAACTGAAACCCTTTCTCCTTGAATGTATAACTTAACGTGTATTTGTTATTTATGATCGATCGTATTTGAGCTCGCGTGCTCAGCGGTCGCGCGACGTTGCGACGTAGCGTCCGGTGCGGTCGGAAGGCAACGCGCCACTGAAGCTTCGTTGGTTTGTTCTCTCTGCGGGCTCCACTCCACTGCTGTTCCAGTAGTGTACCACTCCGGTCGGCTTGCCAGTCGCCACGCGCGACGCAGGCGGGTTGTGTTCGGGACTCGGGAGACACGAGAGGGAAAGCTTTTGTTGCTTGTATTTTATGTGAAACTTTATCAAAGTTTTCAAAAGGACTTGGTTCAGTATTTTCGCCATTGAAATTCATTTTGATTTTTGAAGAGTCCAACAGAAAGTAAATTATAATTTTTGCGGAAAATATATACATATGTTGACAGCCACAGCAGTCCACTAGGTACTTAACTGTACATGGGCCTTTCGAAGAATATTTGGAGTAAATTGACATATTTAAAACTATGACTTTACGACGATCTGTCGATAACGATGAATATTGCAAAATTATCCATAGCGGATAGAATGCCGTTGTTGTAGATAGTTGATATATTTTACG
>NZ_JBNRJY010000455.1:0-454 GCF_059414725.1 Wolbachia endosymbiont of Tuta absoluta | reverse complement strand
TGTGTATCACCATAGTGACAGGTTGTCAGCCCGTCGCCTAAAATTGCAATACACACCCTCGAGTCCCTTAGTCGCCTCTTACGACACCCATGGGTAAGAAATAGGGTGATGCTATTCTAAGCCGGCATCACACGGCAAAGTTCTACTAGTAAAACTGAACCACTTTCCCCAACAAACATATAATGTAGTTCGAAATATGAAAAAGTTTGAGCTTCCCATACAAAAATTTAAAAAATATATATTACTTTATATGGGAGGTCAAATCTTTTATATTCATATTCCGGCCTGTGTTCCTTGGGGAAAGTTATTTAACTACACGAGTAGAAATCACCCTAAAAATACTTGCAGTGACTTTAATAGGACCCTATATGAATGTTTGTCTTTGCATATTTCAAAGAATCTTAATTTCCATGCTTCTCCCGTGTCATCATTGATGAAGCAACCTTTTTTAGCA
>NZ_JBNRJY010000454.1:0-1915 GCF_059414725.1 Wolbachia endosymbiont of Tuta absoluta | reverse complement strand
CTCCTTGACTTTGAAAAACATGCCATCCATGAATACTATTGGATATACAGATTGCAGTGGACGACTGCGCCATTCATTGATTAACGGCAGTAATTTGTCGGTGATATTGGATATTTCTGCTGCAGATATTTTGTGGTCATACATCTCCTCTACATGCGATGCTATGTCCCTATACCCTTACTATTACCCACAAATGTAAATGGACTTATAAATAAAGGATTAGAATATTAAAGTTTGTGAATATTGAGGGTATAAAAATGGCAAACAAGGGTAATGAATGGGCTAGAAATGAATTGGGGGATGCTGCACTTGGAGATAAAAGACTGACAGATCGATTAGTAAATATTGCTGATAGTTTAATAAGTTTACCTGAAAGTTCAATCAATCAAGCATGTGGAAGTTGGTCAGAAGCAAAAGCAGCTTATCGTTTTTTTCAAAATGAGAATGTAAAAGGAAGTGATATCTTAACATCGCATATTGCAAAAACTGTTGAAAGAACAAAAACTCATAAAAGGATTCTTGTGATTCAGGATACAAGTTGCATTTCATATATGGGACATGAAAAAATAAGAGGATTGGCAGTTGTTTCAAAAAAACAAAGTAAAGGTATTATGATGCACACAGCTTTTGCGATTAGTACAGAAGGCTTGACATTAGGAATACTAGACCAAAAGCTTTACTCGAGACCATCTATATCTAAAGAAGACCAAGAGCTAGAAAAAAGAAGACGTTGTAGAAACGTTAGTATTGAAGATAAAGAAAGCATAAAGTGGCTAGAAAGTTTAAAGAAAACAAATGAAATTATAGATTCAACTCAAACAGAAACTATAACGGTATGTGATAGAGAAGCAGATATTTATGATTTTTTTGAGCTTGCTTACCGTCTTAATTCAGCGGTTTTGATAAGAGCTTGTAGAAACCGAAACGTAAATAAAACATCTAGGTATTCTCGAGAAGAAAAATTATGGCAATTTATAGAAAGGGTTCCTTGTACTGGAAAAGTAGAAGTTGAAATTCCGGCTAGAGATAACAAGCCAAAAAGGATAGCATCTTTAGAAGTTAGATTTGGAAAATTTACTATGAACCCAGATAGAGGCAATATAAGATTAAGACATAAAGAAGAGCTACCTGACCTACCGCTCTATGTAGTTCAAGTTATTGAGAAAAATCCTCCTCCTGAATCAACACCACTAGAGTGGATGCTTTTAACGAATCTTTCAGTTAATACTTTTGATGAAGCTATTGAAAAAGTTAATTGGTATTGTCTTAGGTGGAAAATAGAAGTCTTACATAAAATTTTAAAATCTGGCCTTAAAGTTGAAGAATGTAGACTGGTAACAGCAGAAAGATTAATGCGATATCTAACAGTCATGAGTATTATTGCTTGGAGAATTTTCTTTATTACAACAATTGCAAGAACTGATTCAACACTACCATGTACTACATTATTAGCTGAAGAAGAATGGAAAGTTTTATACGTCAAAATACATAAAGTAAAGTCATACCCAAATATAACCCCTACTATAAAAGAAGCTGTTTCATGGATCGCCCAACTTGGAGGTCATTTAGCCAGGAAAAATGATCCAGAACCAGGTCCCATTACTCTTTGGAAAGGGTGGAGACGTCTTTTTGATTTAGCAGAAGGATGGAGACTTGCTACTGAACTTTATATTTGTGGGTAATAGTAAGCCCTATACCCCATGCCACTAGCGTATGTGCTTAAAACCTTTGCTTCAAGTTCCGGATGTAAGCTTGTTTGCCTTTTTTTCACTATTTGTGGTTCAAAACTTCCTTCTCTGTCTTTTGGTGTCAATAGTTCAAATGAACCTGCGCTTGTCTTCAAAGTCTTGCCATTCCTCCCGTTTCTACGATTGTTTTCTTCACTTCCAGCAGATAAATGATGTTCTATTTCACC
>NZ_JBNRJY010000453.1:0-10788 GCF_059414725.1 Wolbachia endosymbiont of Tuta absoluta | reverse complement strand
GGATGACCTCAACACCTGAAGGTCAGTTGAATAACATAGTTAACGAACTTAAAAAAGCTAATTTTGAGCCAGGTACAAATAAGTTAGCTGTTAGTGCTACAACTGGTATTTGCGAAGGAAGAACAACAAAATGTGATGATCCTACAAAACACACTAACACACAGAGAGCCGAAAAACTTCATTCTTTATTGACTCAATTGAATGAAAAAGGATACAGTCCAATTGTATATGCTTCACCAAAAACGTGGAATGATTACTATACACAAGAAGAACATAATTTTTCTCACTACCCATTATGGGTTGCTGATTGGAGAGGAAGATCGGAGCCTGAATTACCTAAAGATTGGAAGGATGCGGGTAAAAACTATACTTATTGGAATTACACCTCTCAAGGAGAAGTAAACGGAATAGAGGGCCAAGTCCCGCTAGACCAAACTTTTTGATATCCTAAAACTATAAAGTAGTGCTAGGGCCTAGCACTACTTTAACAGAATTCAATATTCTTGTTTTTTCCCCACCTAAACTCAAGTTATATACAACTTTATTCAACAACCTTTAAAGACAACTCACGTAAATGCTTATCATCTACTTTAGAAGGAGCGCCCATTAGAACATCTTCTCCTTGCTGATTCATAGGAAAACAGATTACTTCACGAATATTCGGCTCATCTGCAAGTAGCATAACCATTCTATCAACCCCTGGCGCTATTCCACCATGAGGTGGCGCTCCAAACCTGAATGCACGCACAAGCGCGCCAAATTTTGTATCAACTTCCTCTTTACTGTAGCCTGCAATGGCAAAAGCTCTGTACATAATATTCAGTTTGTTATTACGAATTGCTCCACTTGACAGCTCTATTCCATTGCAAACAAGATCATATTGGTAAGCAAGGATATCCAGCGGATCTTTTTCTTCTAAATCTTTCAAGCCACCATGTGGCATAGAGAATGGGTTGTGAAAGAAATCTATTTTTTTGCTCTTATCGTCATATACAAAATATGGAAAATCAATAATCCAACAGAATTTGAAGATATCGTCATCTATTAATCCCAATTCTGAACCTAAAAGAGTGCGCACTTTCCCTGCAATTGTTGCTGCTTCATTTTCCTTATCAGAAGCAAAAAATACACTATCTCCGGGCTTTACATTCGTTATTTCTTTTATGGAATTTAGCCTATTGTCATCGAGGAATTTAGCAATTGGCCCTTTTGCGATGCCATCTTTATCAAACGTTATATATCCAAGACCTTTAGCACCGAATTCTTTTTGTGCATGTTCTATTTTTTTATCAAAAAAACTGCGTGGTTCCTCTGCTGTTTTAGGAGCAGGGATGGCTCTGACTACCATACCTCGCTCGATATTGCTTTTGAAAATATTGAACTCTGAATCACGGAAAATCTCTGTAACATCGCTGATTAATAATGGATTACGCAGATCTGGCTTATCAGATCCATATTTGAGCATTGCTTCTTTGTATGTAATACGTGGAAAATCTTTATCAACTGATTTGCGAGAAAATTTGGCAAACACTTTATATAAGGTAGATTCAATAACCTGAAATATATCTTCTTGAGTTACAAAAGACATTTCAAGATCTAGCTGATAAAACTCCCCAGGAGAACGGTCAGCCCTTGCGTCCTCATCACGAAAACAAGGTGCAATTTGAAAATATTTATCAAACCCTGAAACCATAAGCAACTGCTTAAAAATCTGTGGAGCTTGTGGTAATGCATAGAATTTACCAGGATTTAGTCTGCTTGGCACTAAATAATCACGTGCTCCTTCAGGAGAAGAGGCAGTAAGTATGGGAGTTTGAATATCTAAGAATCCTTGCTCTATCATGAGCCTCCTGAGCTCTGAAATGATCTGTGAACGTAGAATAATGTTATTACGAACCTTTTCACGTCTTAAATCAAGAAAACGATATTTAAATCTCATGTTTTCTGGGTATTCTTGCTCACCGGCGATACTTGCTAATATACTCCTTTCTTCTTTTGCTATTTCTTCATCACAGTGGAACTCAACTTCAGATTCAACTTGTAAATTACTAACTATAACTTCAATTTCTCCTGTGGAAATAGAGCTATTTACCGTATCTTCAGTTCTAGCTTTGACTATTCCTGTGACAGTAATCACACTTTCTGATTTTAAATTCGAAATTTCATCAAAAAAATCTTTATCGTTATTGAATACCAACTGAGTAATCCCATGAAAATCTCTTAAATCAACAAAGATTAGGTTACCATGGTCACGTTTACGGTACAGCCACCCAGAGAGAGTAACTTCCTTTTCTACATCATTCTTCCTTAATTCATTACACTCGTGAGTTTTATAACAGTTCATTTAATTGAAATTTCTAGAATACAAAAAGATTATAAAATAAATTAACCTTTGGGCAAGATAATATCTAAAGATCCTTTACAAGCAATTCTGATTTAGATATACTTTTTTATTATGTGTGTTGAGGTGTATTTATGAACCCTGAAGAATTAAAAGAAATTTTAGCTAAAAAAGAGAGGGTGAATGCTGTAATAAAAGATCTTGTTGATACTGTCACCAAAAATGATTTAGAAAAAGTAAAGTCAATTTTTGAGGAAAATAGTTCCATTATTCGAGATGTTGTCACTGAGGTTAATTCCCAAAGCGGTACAAATTTATTAAAGTGTTCTACTAATAACAAAATGGCCGAATATCTAATAGAAAAGGGTATAAGCTTTAGCGCTGCAGTCACAAAGGCAGTTAAAAGAAGAGATTTAGAGTCAGTAAAATCAATCTGTCAGATTAACAGCTTAATAGCTAAAGATGAGTTATCGCAAAATCCTGAGCCACTAGAATCTGCAACTTATGATCACAAATTTAATGATAAAATTGCAAGGTATTTGATTGAACAAGGTGCAAATCCTAATGCAACTGATCATCTTGGTCGTTACTTACTTCATCTGCAAACTGCACAAGGCAATTTCGAAGGAGCTAAGGCTTTAATAGAAAACGGTGCGGATGTTAACTTAATAAATCAAGAGGTAAAAAGCTATCAGAACTTAATTATTGGTGGTAGTGCGTTAAAGGGTCAAACTGCGTTGAATTTTGCAATTAGAATATATTACAGACATAAAGACATAGACGATCAAAAATCTGATAAAACCTTAAAATTTATAAGTTATTTAATAGAACACAAAGCAAACTTAAATATCAAAGATTGTAATGAGATGGTCCCTTTAGATATTGCTATATTTCATAATTCTCCAAAGATAGTAGAATTATTGATAAAAGCTGGTGCTGATCTTAATGTTGGAAGGAAAAAAGCAGAAGGTGTTTTAAAGTATGCAATTACTGAAGGGCATATAGATATAGGGAAAGCTACAATTCAATATATTTTGGAACATGACTCACACTGGTTAACAACTTCAAATAAACCAGATCTTCTCAATGACCAACAAGAGTTATCAAACTATTGGGATGAATATAAAGCTCAAGTTAAAGAGCTTCATGATATAGTGGAAGATAGAATTGACTTGACTGGTGACGGCTCTACCCGTCCTATAATGAGAACAGTGAGTGGCTTTTTAGATCATGAAAGTAGAAAAAATCTAGTAAAATCATCATTTATATCTAGTGCTGAGGCACCAGAAAATTTTTGTCCGAGAAAGCTGGCTGTTATAAGTGTAGCTGCAATAACTTGCGCTTTAGCATTATATTTTCTTGCTCCATTAATCATTGGGTCTTCTGCTGGAATTGGTACTCAACTAGCATTAGGAGCTGTAGGTGCAGTTGTAGGTGGTGGAATTGGAATCTTGACTAATGTGGCAATCGATCAATGCTACGTTAATTCAGTTACTCAGAAAGCTGACTAAAATTAAAGCGCCATAGATTGCTAAAATCCATAATTGTGGAGTAATATAATGTTACTTTCCTCAAGCCTTTAGCTCCTCAAATACTTCTCTTGCTCTGTTTAAAACAGAATCAGGAAAACCAGCAAGTTTTGCTACATGTATTCCATATGACTCATCTGCAATGCCTTCAATTACTTCATGTAAAAAGATGACTTCTCCTTTCCATTCTTTTATTTTCATACAAAAACATTTCACATTTTCTAAGTATTCACCTACTTTAGTCAATTCATGATAATGAGTTGCAAAAATGGCGCGGCACTTATTTACATTGTGAATATGTTCAATCACTGCCTGTGCAATAGATAATCCATCATACACCCCTGTGCCCCTACCAATTTCATCAAGTATCACCAAGGAACGGTCCGTTGCCTGATTTACTATCGTTGCTGTTTCGATCATCTCTACCATGAAGGTAGAATAACCAGCTGTTATATTATCCGTTGCGCCAACCCTGCTGAATATCTTGTCAATCACTCCTACATGCGCACTCTCTGCTGGCACAAATGACCCCATGTGAGCTAAAACTGCAATGAGAGCGTTTTGCCTCAAGAAAGTGCTTTTTCCAGCCATATTAGGACCAGTAATTAGATGTATACCAGCTAAATTGATGCTATTTGCAATGAATTTATCGTTAACTTCAACCACTGGGTGTCTTCCGCTACAGATATTGAACTCTTTGCTGTCATCAATAATGGGTTTTACGTAATTATTTTGCACTGCAAGCTCTGCAAATGCGGTTCTAATATCAAGTTTTGCCAAAGCATTTGCAGCAAGAGCAATTTTTTCAGATTCTTTAGCGACTTCACTACACAGTTCACTAAAAATTTTCATTTCTAAGCCGATTGCAGCATCACGTGCCGTAAGAATTTTATTTTCTAGTTCTTTCAATTCATTAGTAGTGTAGCGCATGCTATTTGCTAAGCTTTGTCTATGAATAAATATATCCGAAGTTATTTTGTGATTTGCCGACACTTCAACGTAATAACCAAGTATATTGTTGTGTAATATTTTGAGTGCAGCAATGCCAGTTAGGTCGCGATAAGATTCACGGAGCTTAGTTACCAACTTGTTACTGTTGTTCAATATATAAGATAACTCAGATAATTCTGAGTTGTATTTTGGATTGATAAATCCTCCTTCTTTTACGGAACTGAGGTTGTTATCAAGTATAGCGCTGTTTAGAAGCTCGAATAGATCTTTATGATTACCAAGACTTTTATGTATTGTGCTTAGTTCACTCTCGTCACTACTTATCACCTGAACTGGTTCCTTTTCTCTGGTCAAGCACTGGAATGACATCTGAGAGTTAATTTCTGATTTTTCACTTAAACAATAATTATGCAAGGTAGACAGAAACTCAGACAATTCTAAAGTCTTTCCTAGGCCTATTTTCAATAGGTTCATATCCTTTGGTGAACCACGCCCTAGTATTAAGCGCGATAAAGACCTTTCAATATCCGGAATGTTAGATAATATCTCTCGTATTTTTCTGCGTGAATCATGATTATTTACAAAAAATTGAGCGGTGCTGAGCCTCAAATTAATTGCCTTAGAGCAAGCAAGGGGTGAAGCGAGCATTTGTTTGAGCAGGCGTCCACCAGAAGCTGTAACTGTATGATCAATAACTGAAATTAGTGAACCTTTCTTTTC
Source organism: Wolbachia endosymbiont of Tuta absoluta (assembly GCF_059414725.1). NCBI lineage: Bacteria > Pseudomonadati > Pseudomonadota > Alphaproteobacteria > Rickettsiales > Anaplasmataceae > Wolbachia > Wolbachia endosymbiont of Tuta absoluta. Next base: position 5,247 of record NZ_JBNRJY010000453.1, on the reverse strand, counting down.
ACCAAATTGAGTTGAAAACAACTCAAGATTTCTCCTTGCTGAAGCATCAATAAGCATGAAATTTTGTTGCTTATAGGTTTTTGGGAATTCAAGCCTTGGAATGGAGCCCCTTTGCGTTACTCTGACATATTCAAGCAGTGCACCACACGCCATGATTTCTACTTTGCTGAAATTTCCTATACTCCCAAGTTCCCTGATTTTATAAAACTCGCATAATGTTCTGTGAGATTTACTATACTCAAAAAAGCTCTGTGCGTGTTGCGTAATTGATATTTTATAATTTTTTAAAATCGATCTAATTTTTTCATCCTCAGTGAATTTTTCAGAAATTAATAATTCTCTTGGTGATATACGCAATAAATCACTATCTAGAGCTTTCAAACTCGTTAAAGTGTGAAAAAATTTTCCCGTCGATAATTCAAGCCAACTAATAGCATATTCGTCATTTTGTTCAACTATGGATGCGAGATAATTATTGCTTTTATCCTCCAGTAGTGAATCTTCTATAATTGTACCTGGAGTTACAACTCGCACTACATCACGCTTTACTATGGATTTATAGCCCCTCTTTTTTGCTTCATCAGCAGTTTCTAATTGGTCACAGATTGCTACTTTGAATCCTAAATCTATTAGCTTGTGTAGGTAAGATTCGCTACTGTGTGCTGGCACTCCACACATTGGTATTTCTTGCCCATTTGAATTGCCCCTCTTGGTTAGCACTATATTCAGCAATTTCGCAGCTTTAATAGCATCATCGAAAAACAATTCATAAAAATCGCCCAGTCTATAAAACAATAGATGATCCGTGTATTGAGCTTTCAAATTTAAATATTGCTCCATTACAGGGGTATTTTTTTCTCTTATTAAGTTCATAACATTTTTAAATATGTTAGCAGCAAACCACTTACTCTGGTGTTGGTTATTTTATTATGGATCAATAATTTTTTTTAGCTATAGTACAAAAACAAATAGTTTGAGGTAGAATTATGAAATATGAACGGTTGTTAAAAATATTAAGGACAATAAGTGACTTAAATGAGAACAATATAATCGAAAGGGTAAAAGAGGAATTGGAAAAAGAAGATCCAGACACGTATAAAAAGTGGCAAGATAATGGATTTAACATAAATTATACATTCGATGATCAAAGTACATTGTTACATATAGCTGCTAGAAATGATCTTGTAAAGATAGCAGAGCTTTTAATAAAAAAAGGGGGTAATGTTAATACAGCAGATCAAGATGGATGGAATACTTTACACTTTGCTGCTGCAAGTAGCAGTATAGGAGTGGTAGAGATTCTCATAGCAAACGGGGTTAATGTTAATGTAGCAGATCAAAATGGGTTTACTCCTTTGCATTGTGCTGCTCACAATGAAAATAAAGAGATAGTAGAACTCATATTAGACAAGGGGGCTAATGTTGATGCAGTAAATCAAAATGGGTGTACTCCTTTGCATTGTGCTACTATCAATGGACATGAAGAAATAGTAGAACTCCTATTAGAGAAAAGGGCTAATGTTGACGTAGCGGATGAATACGGGCGTACTCCGTTATGCTGGGCTATTAGAAATGGCTATTCAGAAATAGCAAGAATTCTACTTGAAAACAAAGCAGATCCTTTATTGGGACATAAAAGTTTTAACACATTAAAGCTTTTGATTGAATTAATAAAAAATGATTTTAAGCACTCTAAGAAAGCAGAAGAAACACAGCAACAAGAAGATGATGAATATGAATTGATTAAATACTCGTTGCTACTTCGCAATGACTGCTCCTTAACGGATGTTGTCGAAAGAAGTGCATTTGGCAAGCTGATATCTACGTGGCTTGTTGACATGTCCAACTTAACAGAGAGTCAGAAGGAATTGAATAAAAAATTCTTAAGTACTTTTAAAGACTTTCCACATGTTACTTATAAGGATTATAAGAACGATGTTGAAAAAATTAAAAAATTTTTACTAGATCATAAAAGTAATCAAGATCTAAAAACCATTCTCAACCTTAAAAGAGGAGAATCTAAACTGACAATACTGCATATTCTATCAAGTATGGAATGTAGCAATTCAGAAGAATGCATAGATTTACTGTTGAATTCAGGTGCTGATCCTAATGAAAAGGACGACACAGGAAGGACGCCTTTGCATTATGCTACTCGTTCTGGTCATTGTGATACAATTATCAAATTGCTTCTAAGGAAAGGAGCTAATCTTGATATAAAGGATAAAAAAGGTAAAACCCCAATAGAATTTGCAGTTAATAACCCCCACCTTAATATTAAAGAGTGCTTTTTAACTGATGATGTTATTTATGGAACTTTTCGTAAAAAAACACAAGCTGACTATAATGGAAAAAAGTATTTGCGCAAAAGTGTAAATCTATGGGGGAATGATTTTCTACTAGATGAGCAAGATCCAGATAAATATTTTTGTAAATTAGATGAAGTTCAAGACATAAATCAGCTAGAACAGGTTGTAAATGAAGCTATAAAATCTAGGGTAAGGTTCAATCTTACTTGTGAGGGAAATATATATGAAAATACTTATGAGAATAAGTATAATTTTACAGATTATGTAATAAGAAGAATTAGTGAATTAAAGATTTTTCAAGTTGAAAGGGACATAGAAGTTGCTAGTCGCATAGTATGTAATTTGGTAAAAAGAGGTGCAGTACTTGAAACTCTAAGTAGTATAATTGTAATTGATAAACTAGAGAAGTTTAAAGACCACAAAGCTAATCTGAAAGAAGCACGTAAAAGCTATATACATTATTCTCTAAGGTTTTTGGAAGCTGCAAAAAACGCAACTACTGGTAAGGTAAAAGAGGCAAAAATGGACAACTTCACTTTCTGCTTGAAATACTCAAAGAATAGTATAGTCGAGGTTGCAAAAATCATAAATGGAACAGATGAAAGCACAGAATTTCGAAGAGACGTGATAGCAATCGGTGAAAGCGAGATAGAAATTTTAACGGAAGGTGGGGTAAGAAATTATACTGACCTTATAGGTAATATAGTACTGACTTTTCATACTGATTTGGGAAAAGTAGATGCTAGATTGTATTCTGATGTGCAAGATGAAGGAAAAATTATAGTAGAAGTGAGTAACAAGGAGGAAATATTGGAAAAGTTTAAAAATTATAAAGAAGAGTTAGGTGAGAACTGCTTGCTTGGTGGTTCTTCTGTCTACGACGCTATTAAGCAGGGATATTTTAAAAGGCCTGAGGAAGTAGATTCCATATATCATGTAAGTTCTTCATTAGAAAATATATCTTTATTTCCTATTGTACAACAGAACACAGAGAAAATTCGCTAGCGAGGTTAGTGTTGCTTAGCTTAAGTTTAAATTGCCAAAAAATGCAAACTTTATGATACTGAAGGAACTACTTTTTTGGTAGAAGGCAAAGCAGCAAGGAGCGAGCCAAAAGCGATAAGAAAGGATCCTAGCCAGATTATAGACATTCCAGGTTTATAGTGCACTTTAGCTGCGATTTTGCTCTTACTCTTATCAATCTCTCCAATTACAACATAAATATCAGAAAATAAATTGTGGTAGATACTGCTTTCAACATTTTTCTGACCTTCCGCAAGGTAAAATCTATATTCAGGAGTTACTTCACCTAATATCTTATTATTCAGCAAATTCCTGATATCCATTGTACCCCTCACTGCATGGAAATTTTTTTCTTTTATTAGCTCAATATTTCGTAAAGTAACTTTAAATTTATTGACTGTTATGCTGTCTCCTATTCCCAAGTAGTTTTCTTTTTTCTCCTGCCAACCAACGGAATAAGATATACCAAGCACTAGAATTGCCACTCCAGCATGAGCAAGCATCATTCCATAGTAGGACTTAGAAACTCTTCTTGCTAATAAAATTGATTCACCAAATGCTACCTTAAATAAACAAATTCTTTTACTATATGCTTCTAAAACAAAGATTAATAATGCTATGGAGATGGTAATTGATAGCACAATCATTAGCTCCATGTGAAAGATAAACGGCAAAATAGCTGCAGCACTACAAAATGAAAATCTATATTCACGGAATATTGGCAATAGACTATTTCCCTGCCAACTGCAGTATTGCCCTATCATGGTGAGTACTAGAATAGCTAGTGCAATAGAGTTAAATAAAGAATTGTAATATGGTGCTCCAACTGAAATTAATTCACCGGTTAAATACTCAAGCACTGTAGGGTATAAAGTGCCAACGAACACGATGAAAAAGGCAGTGATGAATAATAAATTGTTCATCAGCATCATCGTAAGGCGTGAAAAGAATCTTCTACCTTCTGTCACTTGAGTAGCAGATTTCTTTTCAGATTCCAATATCGAATACTGGAAAGATGTGTGATTCTTTCTCGTAAACACTACAAATATTACTAAGCTACTGACTGTAATTACACCAAGTAGAGCTAATATATACAGTCCATATCTTGGGTCATCTGCAAACGTGTGCACTGAGGTAAGTATTCCTGAGCGGACTAGAAATGTTCCAGTCACACTCAATATAAAAGTTGTAAGCGTAAGTAAAATAGCGAAATTCCTTAAAGTATTGAAATTTCGTACAACGAGCAACAAATGTGTCAGCGCCACTGCAATTAGCCAAGGCATCAAAGAAACGTTTTCCACTGGATCCCAGAACCAAAATCCACCCCAACCGAGTTCACGATATGCCCACCAGCTACCCAAGCTGATGCCCAAAGTGAGCAGCGACCAAGAAATAAGTACCCAAGGCCTGACAATTTTAGCCCAAACATTTCCTTCAGTATTTAAAATTAATCCAGCTATAGAGAGCGAAAAAGGAATGCTAAATCCAAGGTACCCCAAATATAATACCGGTGGATGAATAGCAAGGCCTATATCCTGCAATATCGGATTAAAACCCAGTCCATCTGTTTCAATGCCTGGCATTTTAGTGAAGGGGCTGGATTCAAGTAAAGTGAACAGTAAAAAACAAAAGCAAATCAAGCCTTGGGTGATAAGAGATATTTTTTTTAATTTACTACCATTAGTTCGTTCTGGTGTCATGCAAGTAGCTGACACTGGAATCCAGTTTTTATTACACTGCCATTTGATGTACTCATTTGCAATTAAATTGTCTGGATCCAAGTAGTCAAGCACTGGGATGACAGAAGGTATATAAATATCCATTAGTAATAAATACATGACAAGCACTAAGGTCCAAAGCAACATAGACCCTTCTTTATTTCCCCAAACACCACAAATCTTATAGATTAAAGGTT
>NZ_JBNRJY010000452.1:0-770 GCF_059414725.1 Wolbachia endosymbiont of Tuta absoluta | reverse complement strand
AACCTTTAATCTATAAGATTTGTGGTGTTTGGGGAAATAAAGAAGGGTCTATGTTGCTTTGGACCTTAGTGCTTGTCATGTATTTATTACTAATGGATATTTATATACCTTCTGTCATCCCAGTGCTTGACTACTTGGATCGATCATCTTTTGATGAACCCTTAGAAAAGAAATAAATTAAATCTTCGTATTTTTTTTAATATTAAATCTAATCATATCAATTTTTACTATTTTAGTCGTAAATTTAGGAATCTGTGCCACTAAACTTCGTCGTATTTAATGATTGTAAATACCTATTAAAATAATGTGTGCCGTGTGTGCGGGTATGCTGGGAAGGAAAATATGCACGAGATAATAGTTAACCTTGTACGTTATTAACAAGTACTATCCGCAGCACCTTGACTTACCTACTTATGAGTTCAACTTATTCTGCTTATTCCTGACAGCATAGGTAGATTGGTCCCATAAATGGTAACTCAAAATGCCGCCGATAGCCTCGAATGTAGAGGTACAGTATGTGAACTTAGAACATCACATTTCTTTGTTATAGCATCGGTTGTTCTTGTTTTTTGGCGAGACAAGTGTCGTATGATTGAATTATTGCTCATTTAATATTGTTGTGTACAGTTTTCTTGAATGCTCATTAAAATTACTAATATTGTTCAAATTTTTAAGGAATTTTTTATTGGGTGCGTGGTATTTGAGAGGGATCGATCGTAGTCCTGGGCCTGCCATCCATTCAGCCGACGTCATGGAGAAATGAAAATGGA
>NZ_JBNRJY010000451.1:0-1127 GCF_059414725.1 Wolbachia endosymbiont of Tuta absoluta | reverse complement strand
AGCAACAGAGAAAGAAATACTGTTAAAATACAACTAGAACAAAGGTAAAAAATATGGCTAAGAAAATAGAAGCTGGTGTTAGAAGTGCAGGTATAAATAATAAGTTAGTAGAGGAAATATTATCCCAATCTAATCCTAAAGAGTTATTTGGAAAGGATGGATTGTTTCAGCAACTAAACAACCCTCAGCTATAAGCTGAGGGGTTATAAAGTGGAATCGATTAGAAATCGATCATCATTCACAGGTTCACCTTCCTGTTCATCAATATAGTGCTGTATCATTTCATCAGTTATATTACCTGAACTGACTGCCATATAGCCCCTAGCCCACAAATGATTGCCCCAAAATTGTTTTCGTAAATGAGTAAATTCTTGCAATAAAATTCTTGAGCTAATGCCTTTTAAATACTGTACTAACTTGCTAAGAGATATTTGCGGCTTATATGAGATAAACATATGTACGTGATCACATGATATTTTCCCTGAAATTATATGTACTTCATGTTCCATACAAATCTGCCTCAGTAAATCTCTAGTCCTTTCCGATACTTTGCCTATCAATATTCTCTTCCTATATTTTGGTATCCATATAAGATGCACTTTTAAATCATACTGACTATGACTATTCTTTCTATAACTTCTCATATTTCTTGATATAAATTCATTGCTAAAGCAATTTCATTATATCTTCCCTTCGCCTAAAGGCGAGGGATTTTTGATCCCCGAAGGGGGACATTAAAAATATATGAACGTCGTTATCATGGTTTTAGAGAAGGAAAGAAAGTAAGGAAAATATCTAATCAAACTCATGTAAGTAGAACATATCCTGATTGTAGTCTTGTATCAAGACCTAGTGGTTATAAGAAGCTATGTTAAACACACTACTCAATTGATTCAAATTCACGTATTATAGTAGATTGTTATGTAAGTACAGGATCAGCACATGAGTGTACTGTACTTCCAAGTAGAGTTTGGAATATATTAAATGATTTTTCTTTTAGAGTAAAAGCATGGATAGCAGACAAAGGTTATGGTAGAGGTCCAACCTACAGATATTTTAAATTACTTGAGATTACAACTTATATACCTTTACATGTAGATAATCTTGGTGAAAGAAAAATAAGTAGG
>NZ_JBNRJY010000450.1:0-1916 GCF_059414725.1 Wolbachia endosymbiont of Tuta absoluta | reverse complement strand
GAGATTAATCGTGAGAAGGAACTGCTACTCAAGTGTTATTTGCTTAACAAATTTACTGAAATAGGCATGGCTAAGTTTGATATAGCTTCATGAATTTATTATACATTACCCACTATCCGAAGAGCTGTGCAACAAAGCCATCCCAGTGTCAAGCACTGGGATGACAAGAAGAAAGAGTACTGGCATTACATTAAATGATTCTCCTTATTTTAGCATTAAACGCGATGAAGAAAATCATTTATAATCGCTATAGCAACTAGTGTTGAAACCTGACGTACCTTTTGGCTTGACAAACGAGAGTTTTTATCTGATTTGACAACAAGGGCTTCTAGATGACTTTGAAAGTAAATATTACTATGCTTATCTTCGATAGCTTCTATTAATCCTTCATTGGCAAACGCTGCAATTTTATATCCAAGTAGCTCTAGCCTTCTTCTATTCTCTGTAGTATTACTTACTGTACCTGAATGAGCATTCGGAAAATAAGTTGAAAACCAGCCATTTTGATTAGGTAGTAAAAATCTAGCTACCACTTTTTCCAAACTACTACCTGGAACAATTTTTATCTGCTGAAGAGGTATATTCTCTTTTTGTGGATAGGATGCTGATTTTAAATGATTCTTCTCATCATTAACAACATTTGTTATTTCAATTTCTTTTGCATGCATAATGTCTTGTAAACCACCGCATATGGCAAGCAAATGAATTGTAGGATTGTCATCTACTATTTTTACAATTGCTTCATTCACAAGCTGGCGGTAAGGGTTAAGAGCTGAATGAAAGTTATCTGAAATAAATATTCTGTTTATCTTTTGCTCTTTGATAAATTTTGCAACTTCAACTTTTATTCGATCGATCACAATCAGTGGATAATGCAGGTAATTGATGGATTTTCCCAGTGATCCATTTCACAATGGTAAATTTACCTGACTACTGAGTCACTGGTTGGGTCGTTAGAGGAACGGGATCGATCATATACTTTGAACGGACAGCTTAGAATTTTAACGCTTTTGAGCTGGGTTGTACTTTATGATGTCTTTATTCTAAGAAATGTTTTCACATTTCGTTTCTTCCAATTTTTGTAAAAGACAGCCTATGCTATTACGGCTCAGACAACTTAAAAACTCATCCGAATGTTTTTCTTTCCCGGTATTTTTTTTAGTCACGTATCGTACATAAAAATGCTGTTATTCGAATCCCGCGGGATCAACGTGAAAAAAAATACGAATATTGCGGATATCCCGGGATTAATCTGTCTACTTTTACCCCATTAATAACCTCAAGCAATAAAATCACCCTCCGATCGATCCGGCCAATGTCCAGAGCAATTATTTTCCAGAGGCAAATCGCTTCACATTACTACGAACTTGTTTGCAATCGAGGGCCGCAGTAGAGCAAGAACAGTTTTTGCGAGCAACAGCTCGTGCACTTTCGACTAGAAATTCGTAGTGATTCTATCGTAATTGTAATAAAGGTGACATTGGCCAGAATGACCGGTCGCCCGGCGGTGGCGTTTGTCACTAGGCAGTGTCACCTTAACTTCAAATATGTACGGAATTTCTAAGTGCTCGAGGTCCGAGGTGTCGCTCGCATAAACGTACGTTTGGTCTGTGGCAATACAAACTTGCATATTTAAGGCGAGTGTACTCGCGAACGACCTCAACAGTGGCGCCACTTCCCAAAAAAAAATATTTTGTCTTTATACAAATAATCTATCAGAATGTGCGTTGCCTAAGTTTTTTGTATTATCCATAAGTAAAATTAGATCCTGCAAACTCAATGAATATTCGCTGTAATTAAAGATAAGGTAATTAGTACCATGAGTGGCCTTTTTTAATTGAGTTTGCAGGTTCTAATTTTACTTAAGGATATTACAAAAAAATTGAGCGACGGACATTCTGATAGATTGTTTGTAT
>NZ_JBNRJY010000449.1:0-346 GCF_059414725.1 Wolbachia endosymbiont of Tuta absoluta | reverse complement strand
TTTCTTACCTATTATAACTCCAGGCTTAGAAGAATGTATTATTACAGACACTAAAGTAACTGTACGCTCTACAGTTACTTTAGAAATACCAGCATGCTTAAAGGATTCATTTATATAACTGCGAATAAATAGATCGATCTCCGCGTGGCGCTCAAATAACAATGGTTCCTGAATTAATTCCATTTTTTTTTTTTTTATTCAAAGTGCGGGATTATAAACCTGGTTTCAGCGTTAAAAATGCTGCTGAAAGTGCCATGAGAGAAATAATAGGTAAAAATACGATCGATCCCCTTTATCTACCTATAGAGCTTGAAATGCTGAAAGAGCCAGTTGCAGTAAATATTGG
>NZ_JBNRJY010000448.1:0-500 GCF_059414725.1 Wolbachia endosymbiont of Tuta absoluta | reverse complement strand
CATTTTGACGTTGGGGTTCATCATGTGGCCAAAGTTCATCGGTTCACTAGGTTCATCGGGTTATTATGGTTCATCAGGTCGTTGTGTTCATCTTGTCGTTAGGGTTCATCATGTGGCCAGACTTCATCGGTTCGCTAGATTCATCGGGTTATCATGGTTCATCGGGTTATTACGGTTCATCGGGTCGTTGGGTTCATTTTGACGTTAGGGTTCATCATGTGGCCAAAGTTCATCGGTTCACTAGGTTCATCGGGTTATCATGGTTCCGGCCGCTCGGTTCGGAACAGCACCTTTAAGAGTTCATGTATGTATGTATATATGTACGATTCTTAAAAGTGCTGCAACTCGTAACCTTTATTCTTTCTCCATTTAATATCTTCCGACAAATTGAGTTCCGTTCTAAACGTGATCGATCCATAATAACCCGATGAACCTAGCGAACCGTTGAACTCTGGCCACATGATGAACCCTAACGACAAGATGAACCCAACGACCCTAGG
>NZ_JBNRJY010000447.1:0-285 GCF_059414725.1 Wolbachia endosymbiont of Tuta absoluta | reverse complement strand
CCTATATCCCTTGCGGGTTAGGCAGAGCGTAAACGGCCGTACACACGGACATTAACGCAATGACAAACATTTGAGGGTCATTCAGCAAACGGTGCCACAAACACTAAAACGTTGAAACAACCAAAATTATGCTTTTATTCTTTAAAAACTCTCTCATTTTTCTGCGTATTTCGCTCGTAAATAACAAAATATTCATACTTCACACAATCTTTGCTGGAACAATAAAAACAAACGACCGTCTACAAGAGAAAGCAGCCATAAATCTCACACTCACAACTGAATGAA
>NZ_JBNRJY010000446.1:0-438 GCF_059414725.1 Wolbachia endosymbiont of Tuta absoluta | reverse complement strand
TTTTAGGGTACGAGGGTCAGAGCGGACAGTTTTTAGGATGCCTGTATTTTCATCATAGTGCCGCGTTTGTACGTATTGTATGCGATTTGTAAGGTAGGATTTGAACCAGCCATATGCCAAACCACGGATTCCGGATCGATCGATGGCTTGGTGGTATGCTTACTAATTGGAACACTGTTTCTTCTTCGATAAAAACTTTGATACAATATGAGAAAATATTAAATGATGAAGATAGTATCTTATACTTAGACCTTCAAATGAAGTCCTAACTTTAGCGAGTCTGTGCTTAGGTTGATCGATCGTGAGCGACCGTGGACTGGAGTACGGCTAATTCTTCTGAGTGGTTACGTGACCAACTTAACATTGCAGTCATTGGAATACTCAATATAGAAAGCCTAAGAAGAGACGAAAAAAAGAAAATTATATGAGAAGATTTTA
>NZ_JBNRJY010000445.1:0-474 GCF_059414725.1 Wolbachia endosymbiont of Tuta absoluta | reverse complement strand
ACCTTTTCTTCAAGCTTAGTTTTTGCTTTCTCAAGCTTCTTCAGTTGATTAGTCAGAATACTATTCTTTCATTCTAATCCAGCATTTGTTTCTTCAAGTTTTTCTACAGTACCGTTAAGCCTAGTTAATTTGCTAATTTGCTCATCCAACTCTGCTTTGTTTTCTGCAAGCTGATCGATCTAGCTTGCGGACAAGAAGTATCAAATGAGGAAAAGTACGAGGGAGAAGAGGTATTAAATCTAGTAAGAAGACATAAAGAGATTAAGGATCGATCGGTTCAGTGGTTTGGCCGTGAAAGCGTAGCAGACAGACAGACAGACAGACAGAGTTACTTTCGCATTTATAATATTAGTGTGGATTATTACTACTATAAAAGCCGCAACAGTCCACTGTTATTATGTTTAACTTATGCATAATAATGAAGAGTGAATTTTAATTGCGAATTTGCTAGTGAAATGGTATTCGTTACTGTAA
>NZ_JBNRJY010000444.1:0-4459 GCF_059414725.1 Wolbachia endosymbiont of Tuta absoluta | reverse complement strand
GGTATATTAAATATTATGATATAATATTTAATAAAGCTAGTTGGTATGTGAGAGTAAAAATTATGGAAACAATATCATTAAACAATCTGGATAGTGAAGCAATAAAAAAAAAATTGCTGAGCATAATAAGTAAAATTATAGGAAAAAATACTTGGACTCAAGCTTGTGCGGCTGAGAAACTTGGTATTGATCAACCAAAGGTGTCACAAATTAAAAGTGGTAAGATAAGTGGTTTTTCTTTAGAGAGACTGTTAGGTTTTTTGAAAAAGCTTGATCATGAGATAACAATTACAATAACAGAAAATCAATCAGTAAAAGCTAAAGAAGAAAAAGTAGAATGTAGAATTGGATCTCAATAGATCTGAAGTTGACATCTTATTTTTTGTGATATAGTATAAAGCTTATCAAGGTGGTATTTTATGGTTGAGTCTATTGTAGAAAAGTGTGTAGAACAGGTACACAACCGTTTTAAATTGGTTCTGCTAGCAAGTCAAAGAACGCATGATTTGAGTACAGGGGCAAGCGATCCCGTTGAAATGGTTAAGTTTAAAGATCATAAGGATACGATAGTTTCTTTATATGAAATAGCAGAAAAGAAGGTGAATACTCATGAGTTGTTTAACCTTTTGGTGAAAAGGTGCAAGGAGCACATGAAAGGAAACACAGATAATACTTATATTAATAGTCCAAGTAAGCTAGCAAATTTGTTAAATTTTTCTGATCATCAACTTAACACAAGTCTGGATGTAAGTCAAGAAAGCCACGATGATGAAATAGATGATCAAGATAGTGGTGAAGAAGTACCGATTTAGAAATCTACAGAGGTTATAATAGTTTATAAATGATTAGTATTGCTATCTATGTGCTTTTGTTCTGTATGAGTGTAATGTTATGTTGTATAGTATTTAGGTCAAGTGACGTTTACAATAAGATTTTAGCATTCAATAATTTATCAACACAATTAGTTTTACTCATAACAGCAATATCGATTGTTCTGAATGATTTTTTTTTAATTGATATAGCATTACTATATGCTAGCATCAGCTTTATATCAACTATAGCGCTAATGAGATTAATGTTGTTTTGATAATTTATGGTAGCATCCATTCTCATATTTTTAGGTGTTTGTTTAATAGTCATTTCAAGCGTAGGAGTAGTAGTATTTCCTGATTTCTATACTAGACTACATGCTGCAGGTATTGCAGATTCTAGTGGCGCAATGTTGTTGTTGATTGGTTTTGCTTGGCAAAATGAATTTTCAATCAATACTATTAAAGTTATATTATTGATTTTTATAATATGGATAGCCAATTCAACTAACAGTTATATTTTAGCGCGTACTTATTATAAAAGTAAAGACTATTAAAGAAGGTTAAGATGCTAGAAATACTGAATCTAATATTACTTTTGCTGTTACTCACGGTTACAGTTTTTATAGTTCTTTCGAAACATTTGGTTGTAAGTGCTGTTCTAATGTGTGTATTTAGTTCACTTATTGCACTTATGTACTTGATTATGAATGCGCCAGATGTTGCAATTACTGAAGCTTCTGTTGGTGCAGGATTGAGCACAGTCTTTACGTTTGCAGCACTCTCTTTGGTAAAGAATTACAAAGCAAATTTATCTCATAGCCCCACAACACTTTTTTTTATGTTATTTTTGACTGCATGTTTATCATACTTTATGATTCAATTACCAGATTTTGGCAGTCATAATGCTCCAGTTCACTTGCACGTTGCTCCTTATTATGTAGAAAATACTGAAAAAGCTATTGGTATTCCTAATATAGTGACAGCTGTTTTAGCAAGCTTTCGTGGCTATGACACATTTGGAGAAACTATAGTAGTTTTTACTGCTGCACTTTGTATAATGTTAATATTAGAAGAGAAAGAAAGTGATTAAAGATCCGGTATTAAGTGCAGTAACATTTTTGATGATACCTTTTATCATTTTTTTTGGTTTATACATACAGTTTCATGGTGACTATACTCCAGGTGGAGGTTTTCAGGCGGGAATAATTATTGCTTCTGGGATAATATTATATTCTATGTTATTTGATATACCTACAACTTTAAAAGCAATACCTTACTCTATTATCAAATTTACTAACGTACTAGGTATTTTAACCTATGGAGGAGCTGGTATTATAACAGTTTTATTTGGCCAAAATTTTTTATCCTATAGTATATTGTCAGCTGATAGTAGAACAGGTCAAAAATTGGGTATTTTCTTAGTGGAGCTGGGTGTATTGCTTACCGTCTCTTCTTCCATGTTAATCATATATATAAATTTTGCTCGCAAGAAAAAACAATGACTCTATATAATTATGTAGGCATTACTATATTAATGGTGCTAGCTTTCTATATCATTGTAAATGATAAAAACTTAATCAAAAAAATGATGGGATTAAGTGTCTTACAATCATCTGTTTTGTTGTTTTACATATCTTTAGGGTATGTAAAAAATTCTTTACCTCCTATATTGACTTCAAATTTTCACTTATATACCAATCCTATACCTCACGTCTTAATGCTTACTGCTATAGTGGTTGGAATTGCAACATTTTCAGTTGGATTGTCCATATTAGTAAGAATAGAGAGATTAGTTGATTAAGAAGAATGTGAATAAATTGATAGTATCTTAAACTATATGAAGTAGCAAGTAACTATAAATTAAGAATAAAACTATAAGCTTGCTAATTGTAAGTTTATTTGATAAATAAGAAATAAAATTATAAACTGTAAAGGTAATGATGTCAACTATTAATGGTACGGAAGATAGGAAAAAGATCATCAAAGATCTTGTAACCAAAAGTATAAGAAAGGGCGGTTTTATCACTTTTGATGATATAAATGATAAGTTGTCAGATGAAAATTTTTCAACTGATTTTATAGATGACACTATAGCTTTATTGCAAGACTCTGGAATTAACATACTCGAAAGTAGTGAAGATGAGGAAGAAGCTCCTTCTAATAATGATGGTAATAAGCTTGATGATGATGAGACATCGTTGAATACTACTACAACTTTAGTGCAAAACGATGATCCAGTAAGGATTTATTTACAGGATATGAGCTCTGTAAAGCTTTTGTCACGAGCAGATGAAATTAAGATAGCAAAAAAAATTGAATCTGAAAAGCATAACATGTTACGTGCAATAATTGAAACATCAGTGGCATTCAAAATAATCAAAACATGGCGTGATGATTTAAGTGGTGGAACTTTTTTACTGAGAGAAATTATAAATCTGGATGCAATTTATAACTCTGATTTCAATATGGTAGACAAAGAAGAAAGTGAAGCTGAAGATGTTAGAGATTGTGTTAATGATGAGGAAAAAGGTAATGATGAAAAGGGAAATGAGAGTGAAGACATAAGTTCAGCTAACTTAAATATTTCTGTTCTTGAAATGGAAAGTGATTTATTGCCAAAGGTTATCACGGCATTGGATGAGATCATTGCTTTAACAAATGAAGCATTGGTATTGAAAAAAAATTCTAAAGATTTCTCTAATGAGCTAGAAAATTTATATAATCAAATATGGTCTGTAGCATTACAAATTCAGTTTAGTGATGCTGCTATTACCAGAATTACACAAAAACTTTACGAAATAAATAGACTAATCACGTTTGAAGAAGCTAATCTTATTACTGAAGCTAGAAAGTACGATATTGATAGAGAAAGTTTTTATAATGTTTATGATGATGTGCTTTTAGAGCACGAGTTTAGTGAAATAAGTTTTCTCAAGATTAATGAAAATCAATCTCTTTTTACAGGTGAATTAAAAAATAAATTCTTAAGGTTTATAAACGATAGCTGTGAGTATATAGCTAGTGCCTTAAGCAATATTAAGAGTTATGTACAAGGAGATAGAGTTCAGGAGTTTAAGAAGGTAATCAAGAGAATACAGAAACATGAACAAGAAGTCTCTCAAGCAAAGCAAGAAATGATTAAGGCTAATTTAAGGCTGGTGGTTTCGATTGCTAAAAAGTATTCAAAAAGAGGCCTTGATCTGCTTGATTTGATACAAGAAGGTAATATTGGTCTTATGAAGGCTGTGGATAAGTTTGATTACAAACGTGGGTATAAATTTTCGACTTATGGTACTTGGTGGGTAAAACAATCAATCACTAGGGCAATACCTGAACAGTCTAAAGTAGTTAGAATACCAGTACATATGGTGGAAATTATCAGTAAAATCAACAAAGCATTAAGAAAGATGACTCATGAAATGGGTAGAGAGCCTACATTAGAGGAATTGAGTATAGAATTGGCGATGCCGCTAGAAAGAATACGCAAAGTTATGAAGATAGCAAGAGATCCGGTAAGTCTTGAAGCTCCAACAGGAAAGGATGATAGTAGTACCTTCGGTGATTGTATAGAAGATAAGCGAGTTTCTAAACCAGAGGATGCTGCAATACTTGCCGACTTGCGTGGTATTACGACCAATGTTCTTGCA
>NZ_JBNRJY010000443.1:0-387 GCF_059414725.1 Wolbachia endosymbiont of Tuta absoluta | reverse complement strand
CATAGAATCAGGACTACAGTGTTGATATACGAGTAAGTCACAAGCGTAGTTGAGATAAGTAGGTGGGTACTTATCAGGATCGATCAATTGATTGTACTAATGTGTACCAAATAAATGACAGTTCTAACTAAGTATTCACATTTCAATTCAATTCATTTTTGAAATGGCCTCTGTCAACATAGATCAATTCTGCCAATGTCAAAGTACATGTTAAACTTAAAAAAAGATCGATCTCTTCATTAGAGATAAGCTCGCCTTTGCGACAAAAATTATATATATATTTTTTCTGTGTATTTTTGTGCAATAAAGAATATATAATAAATTTCATTACAATTGGTTGGTTCAGTAGTTTTTTTTGCAAAGAAGTATCAAACAAACGTTTATAAT
>NZ_JBNRJY010000442.1:0-3578 GCF_059414725.1 Wolbachia endosymbiont of Tuta absoluta | reverse complement strand
ACCGACGGCTTAACGTGCCCTCCGAAGCACGGAACCATTTCTTTTCGGACAATCAGTAGGTTCACCCTGCAATGTCCTAACCAGACCGGGAACAAATTCACAAAGTTATAAATATCGAGAATCGAACCCGGAACCTTTGCGTCGCAGGCAGTCGCACTACCACTGCGCCACATAGTCCGTCAGTTAACTTACGTGCCGTATATACGGGATTCAAGGTAGATATAACCCCGCCTGCTTCCAGAATCCCCATAGTGATGAGAGGATAGTCGGGGATGTTTGGCAGCATCACAGAGACGGTGTCGCCATCTCTGATCTTGAACTTCAAGCGAAGGTTGGCTGCGAACGTGCTGGCTAGTTTGAAGGCCTGTTCGTATGTGTAGCCTCGGCCGGTTGAAGCGCAAACCTGAAAATAGGAAAATGAGGTACTTATAGAATCTTTATTTGATACGGAAGAGCAGAATATGACAGCTACTGTAAGAGCAATCCTAGTCCGTTGTATCCTTGTGTGTGTAACTTGTGTATATTTAAAACAAGTTTATTCAATAAAAAAAATAACAACACGACTGTTTTTTGAGATAAAACCTAGCCTATGACACTCAGGATAACGTAAGGATTCTTCTCAGTCTGTTCAGAGGTTAACGAGTTACAGTCCTTTAAAGAATCTCACATATACATACATACATGAACTCTAAAAACATCACACTTCTTTTTGGTGGGGCAGTCGTGTAAAAAAAAGGAATCCCACATAATAAATGGCAGCAAAGGTGAATAATAATAACAAAACTTTTATATTTTCTCAAAAATATCTACCCAAAATGGTTTACAGCGTTTCATAGAGAATAAAGTGGAGACACTTTACTTTCGACCATTGAAACATAATTAGGTATATTGTTTATATTATAATTGTAACATATTATTATGCGCTTCTAATACATACATACATACACATATAACGCCTATAATCCCATGCGGGGTAGGCAGAGCGTAAACGGCCGCTAAGAAGGGACATTTACGCCACGCAGATATTTTTATTATTTAGGTTCCAGTAATATTTTCTTTGGATCCTGGTTTAATTACTTAAAGTTGGTAACAATAAAGATATTTTCCTAAAAAAATTTATGTAAAATTTCTCATTTATTTCTGGTGTACTTCTTTTATTGTATTTCCGGTAGACTTTTTCGACGGATTCACAAATATTGGTTTTTTAAATTGACTTTAAATTAGTGACGTAAACAAAGATTGCTCTCACAATAAGCAGTAAAGAGAAAGTGTGTTACCTACTTACCCAACCTAGCCTTATATGTATAGTTATACAAGAATTAAAATATCTGAATCTTTAAAATGTTTTCTAGCATACAAATTATGACAGACTTTACTTTTTGTATTATTGTGCTTTGTAGGAAAACTAGGTAGGTATGTGATATATTTGGAAACAACCAGATATAATTTATGCTTGCTCTCAGCAAGTCACATTCAAACGGGAGGAAGTAACGAAATAGATAACGTTCACCATATCGGACATCAAGAATTTCATTTTACAATCGCCGAACGAAAGAACTTGCTCCACATCAGTATTTGGAGACAGTTATTTTTTTTAAAATTTCAAAAAAGGAACTAGACTCTATTTCTGTATTTAAAAAGCCAGTAAAAGAGCACTTTAATTGCTCAACAACCTTGAAATATTTATGTTGTTTTATAGTATTTATGTAAGTTTGTTTATCTATTCATATAGGTTTATATGTATTATTTTATGCATGTTATAATATTTTACAGAGTTATTCATTTGTTTTGTTTAATTCATTTCGTATTGCCTATTCGTCCCAAAAGTTTAAATTCTCTCACAAGACATAGGTTGGCTGAAAGAGATCTCTTCTTAAAAGATAAACTCGCCTTTGCGACAAAATTTATATATATTTTTTCTGTGTATTTTTGTGCATTAAAAATCCGTACTAATATTATAAATCTGAGAGTTTGTGTGTGTATGTATGTATGTTTGTTACCTCTTCAAGCTCAAACGGCTTGACCGATTTGGATAAAATTTTGAACACAGGTAGAGTATAACCCGGAATAACACATAAACCATTTTTACCTCGGGAAAACAACCATTACCGCGGGAAAATGAGTGGCAGCGGGTGAAACCGCTGGGCGGAAATCTCGTATTATATAAACTTACCGCCATAGTTCTTTGTGGCCATTTCTCCAAATTTTGCCAGACATAGTCGAAGAGCGTGCAATTTGGTATCTCTAATTTCTTGAATGGCGATGCCACTGTCCTCTCCTCGGTCCAACAGCTATTTCTCCTCACTTGAACACTGGTGCATTTTGAACTCTTCTGTAAAGTCTGTAGGGATCGATCCCTTAATTTTTTATACGGCTAGTGGCATACAGTTTCCAACACCGACTGTACTACGGATGCATGTTGAGATATTTTAGGAAAATGTATAGGTACCAAATTTTGACTTGAATTTAAATTCCAGTGAGCTACCAAACAAAGTACCTTTATATCCAGCAATTTATAGGCATTGGGACGCTAGCACTAAGATGAGAAATTAAAACGCATTTGTAGTGGAAAATTCTGGCACTGAGTTCGGTGATAATTCGTATGCGCGTCATTGTAAGTATCAGTAATGATTCCTGGTTTTTGTTTTGTTACCTAACCTAACAGAAAATATTGTTGATTCATGCATTTTAACACACCAATCATCCAATTCATCATAATATTAATCGCTCCATAGTCAGTCGCCAAATAATAGACTAAATGAAACTAATTTAATCCATCTTTATTCCAATTCTAACTAATTCGTTTGTTGTCATTCATTCGTTCATTGTCAAAGTTGTCTTTAATAAAGTAATGTAAGACCTTTTCCATGTCTAAGACCACACTAGAATTGTTCGGGTCATTTATCGACTCAGTGACCCACGCAACACTCGTAATGGACAAACTCAAAAGACTGAAGCTAAGAGGCCCGTCTGGATTAGGACTTAATACTTTCTAAACAACCGTTTGCGAAGGAGAAGCAAGTTTTATTTCCAATGCATTTCTCATGTAAGTAGAGCATTATGTTTGTATAATATATGTTCTGTTAAATATGGGCAGTGCGCGTCGCCAAATATAATCGGCTAAACAAACCATGACTCTGAAAAAAAAAATAACTTAAAGATTGTAACTATAAAAAGTTTTTTGTATAATTACTTTACCTACATTCAAATCTTGACTTTAAAAAATTTATTATACCGACAGGCTGAAATTTGTAAAGACACCTTTGCTGAAAATTGAGGATGGGCAACGGGACGAACGAACTATTTGCTGGAGCGACATTAGTGTTAGTTTTTTTATTATTATAGTACCTACCGTTCGTTCTGTAATATGATTCTACTTGATATTTTATTATCAAACATTTTAATAAAAACCTGACTTCGTCTCTATATGAATTGAGCATGAATGTGAATGACTAAGAATGAAAACAAAGCCCCTCTAAGTGGGACTTGAAGCTTAACGACTCTACAAAAGGCACCCTTACCGTATTCTCACTTGAAAACACTTAGTTTCCTTCAAAAAGCAGCAGTCAAGGAAAGAG
>NZ_JBNRJY010000441.1:0-4376 GCF_059414725.1 Wolbachia endosymbiont of Tuta absoluta | reverse complement strand
ACCCCTTTTTAGGGACATAAATTGTACACTGCTCATCGAATGGAAAAATTTTACTTTTAAATCGACATATTTCATTTGTGTTTTGCTTAAGATCGATCACAATAAAACACAAAATCTAAATCTAAATAACAGTTTAGATTTTATCATCTACGACATATACAACTTTAAATTATACAGGGTGTAAGGGACGGTGTACCGAAAACTTTGCAGGCAAGATCGATCAATTATTTCTGGAAATTTAAAACCCGATGGGCTCTTTAGAAAAGATTTTGTTACAACAGTTATTTTTGTATGTTTAATTATTTGTTGTACTTACATAATAAGATGTAGTTTTGCTAGTGTGTGGTAATGGAAACTTAGAAAGATCGATCTACCAGCCTGGCGCATTAACCAAATAGGTACTTTTTCATTTGGCTTATTCTGCTTAATAATTCTTACTATCGCTGGTTTGTTGCTTTCCAATCTATTTTATCTACTTTTTTCTATACTAAAGTATAGTAGTAATAATAGTTCTATCAATAAATTGTTATTAACTTAAAATTCAGTAAAAATTATTGTTACTTAACTTGTGGATAAATATGTTAATAACTTCTATATACTATTGATTTTGCCTTATAATTTATGTGTATAAGTAAGATATTTATAATGTTAGTAATTTTCTTTTACGGAAAATACTTTACTATCATGTATTGTTACACAATTATGTATATGTCGTTGAGAAAGTTGTTGATCAATTGTTAGTATTTTATATTAACAAATAATTCACAAATTAATTTGACATTATTCACATGCTTATTAAACATTTAATAACAGTTTTCTTGATAGACCTTATCTAAAGATATTTTCACCATTAAAGGGAATAAATTGAATAAGAAAAGAACTTTAGTAGAAAAAATAGCATACAAAATTTTTTTCTTTCTCTTCAACAAAACTTCTGTGTTAAAAAAATGTGCGACTGAGGCATTAATGGGTGATCTGTCAGGTCTTGACATACTTAATAGTCTATTAAAATTCCGTGATTGTAGTATCATGGATATAATGACTCCACGTAAGGAGATATGTGCAATAGACATTGAATCGAGCAAGGATGAGGTAATAAAGAAGGTGAAAAACACTTACCATGCTAAGATACCAACTTATAAGAATAACTTTGACAACGTAATAGGCTTTTTTTACGTAAAAGATATCATTTTCAATAAGAATAAAGATTTTAATCTGAGAAATATTATACAAAATGTAATATTTGTCCCAGCCTCAATGAAAGCAACAAATCTTTTTGTTAGAATGAAATCTTCCAAGTCATATTTAGCTATTGTACTGGATGAATATGGCGGAACTGATGGTTTAATTTCGATAAATGATCTTATAGAAGAATTGATACCAAATATTGATAACGAGAATGAGGTAAATTCAGAACACACCATTACTGAATTATCTCAAAATAAGTTTGAAATATCGGCAAGGGCCCTTATAAAGGATATAGAGGAAAATCTAAAAATAGAGTTGTGTGACTCTGAAGAGCATTATGCCACACTTAGTGGTTTGGTTCTTTCAATTGCTGGTAAGGTACCTTCTGTAGATGAAGTTATAAGATATAAAAATGGTATAAAATTTATCATCAAGGATGCAAATGAACGATACATTAACAAAATAATACTAGACTTAAGTGATTACAAAAATTAAATTCAATATTTTTTAGTGAAAGGTACTTTATCTTGGAAGTAGGAGACATAGTAGCCAGGTATGCAATTTAAACAATTTCTTAATATACAAAAGTTTGTAGTTCTATACGTTACTGTTTGATAATTAAGGTGGGAATAGTTTTTTTGGTATAAAGTTATAAAAATTAGTTGTTTAAATATTTTTAGCGATCTGTAACTTTCAAAAAGGGAGTGTTAAATAAACTGTGTCAAGCCGCATTTTTAATTCAACTCTACAAGAAAAAAAGATATCAAGTTGAGACATAGTCAAAGCCCAATCATGTATAGGCATAGCCCATTTTTCTCCTAACTTTTTTATAGCACAATATACCTGTTCATAGAAGGCATTTGTGCTAGTAAATGAGCCCTTAGTTTTAGTAAATTTTCTGATCTGTCTATGTAACCCTTCAATAGGATTTGTGGTATAAATTAATTTTCTTACAGGGCCGGAATATTTAAAATAACTAGACAGATTTTCCCAATTATTTTCCCAAAACTAAAGTATAGCTGTTCTCATAATAGTGGAAACAAATGAAGAAAAGCAGAATCGACAGCTTGACGAAAAGATTTAAAAAGAGGAATGTTTTTCCTGGCTCTGTTTTTTATAGCAAACCAATGATGCTCAATTTTATTGAAATCTGGAGAATATGGAGGCAGATACAGAATGTCTGCACCAACCCTTTTGGCAAATTCGACAATCTTTTTAGACTTATGAAAAGTTGCATTATCTAAAATCACTGTTTGTCCAGGCTATAAAGTTGGTGCCAGAAATTGCTCGAACCAGCCATTAAAAACCTCTGTATCACAATAGCCTTCAAACGTCATAGGTGCAACGATTTTTCCCTTATTTAAAGATGCAATCATGCTAACTCTCTGAGTTTTCTTGCCTGATTTTAGTGCATGAAACCTCTCTCCCTTTCTGCAATATCCGTATGGGTAATCTTCTGTATTGTCTATACCAGATTCATCAATATATACCAAATTTTTAGGGGACTCTGCCGATATGACTTTCAGAAATTCAGCTCGTTTTTCTTCGTTTCTTTCTTCATATCCATAAATCTTTTTTTGCGTGTAAATCCAAATTTTTTTAGAGCTCTATGAATCGTTTGACGACTTATATTGCCCCAGAGTTTGGCCACCTCTGATTGTGTTTTACCGCCGTGCTTTTTTATAAATTCTACAAACGCATTCCAATCGGTGATTTTATGATTATAGCCTCTATTTCCCAGTTTCTTCGATTCCTGTTTCTTTCCGCCTTTTCTCCCATTTGTACAATGTCACTCTACCGATTTTGAACCTCTTTGCTACTGCTGTTTTACTCTCTCCTTCATGGCTTTTTTCCCTAAGTCATAACTGTATGCTGCTGGCACTTTTACCTTCTTATTACCCTAAGTCTCTATTTTATCCTGTCTCCACTATTATGAGAAGAGCTATATATTTTTCTCACCATTTTTCCTCTAGCTCAAGCAAATAATTTTCGGCAGTTTCTCTACTTGCAGCACGGTATATTTTTTTCAAATCATTCATGAAAATTTTCACATCTTTGCTCGATGCATATTTCAGTGAATTTCTTATCTGATGTACAATACATAGTTGTATTTCTGCTTTAGGAAATACACTGTTTATTGCTGTAGGAAAGCTTTTAGCCCATCTACACATACAATCAGGATATCTTCTACTCCTTTCTCTTTTAAGTCATTTAACATCCCTAGCCAAAAGTTAGCTCCCTCACTTTCTGCTATATAAAAACCTAAAACTTCTTTCCTTTCATTCTGCTAATATATTCTACATGTATTTACTTACGCAATGCCTGTCTTCTTTGACCTTAAAAAACATAAACACTATTGGATACACTGATTGCAGTGGACGACTACGCCACTCATTGATTACAGGCAATAATTTATCAGTAATACTTGATATCTCTGCTACAGATATTTTATATCTTTTCTACATGCGACGCTATATCTCTATATACCATGCCACTGGCATATACTTAAAACCTTTGCTTCAAGTTCGGTTGTTTGCCTTTTTCTGACTACTTGTGGCTCAAAGCTTCCTTCCCTATCCCTTGGTGTCAATAACTCAAATGAACCTACACTTGTCCGTAAAGTCTTTGAATTTCTTCAATTTCTTCGGTTATTTTCTTCGCTTTTAGCCGACAAGTGATTTTTTATTTCACCTTCCAGACTCGATTCCAGTAGCCTTTTTACAAACGGTGTTAATGCACCATCTCTTTCCGTCAATGGTCTTCCTTCTCGTATAGACGATAAGATATTT
The DNA here is from genome assembly GCF_059414725.1 of Wolbachia endosymbiont of Tuta absoluta. Classification (NCBI taxonomy): domain Bacteria; kingdom Pseudomonadati; phylum Pseudomonadota; class Alphaproteobacteria; order Rickettsiales; family Anaplasmataceae; genus Wolbachia; species Wolbachia endosymbiont of Tuta absoluta. Next base: position 399 of record NZ_JBNRJY010000441.1, on the reverse strand, counting down.
GTTTCTAATTCTTTATAGTCTACCAAACCGGTAGTTCTGTTTGCTTGACTCATTGTCAAACCTCCATTTTTTGTTTCTATTTTATTATTACTTCTCGGTTTGATACAGTTTATTTAACACTTCCCTAAGTACGTAAAAAAAACACTCCTATACTGAAAGTACAAGCATTTGTTGAGATTATTAGGAATGTAAAACCTAGCAGAAATCTTGATAATTCAAACGCTGAACAACTTCAAGCTATTGATAGAAAAATCCCTTAATTGTACATAGGCCAAGTTGGCTTATGTGTTCTTATTCTCACTTTGTAAACATGCCAATAATTTTATCCACTATTCCACCCATATTTGCTTCAGCTTGAGTATGCGCTATTTTACCACCGTGTGAAATTAATTTAGGATC
>NZ_JBNRJY010000440.1:0-11536 GCF_059414725.1 Wolbachia endosymbiont of Tuta absoluta | reverse complement strand
CTTAAGACCGGCGAAATTCTAGCGGCGATTGGCGCAGACCGTTACGCCACCGCAACGCCTAACTCTACATATTATTTGTTGCGTTGCGGTGCCGTGCCGCACTGCTGTACGAAGGAATTATCCCTACTCTGCAGAATTAGGTTGTACCTATAGCGTATTGGTGCCTTCTTATGCAATAAATAGCAACAATACTGCAGAATTTAAATTGTTGTTATAATATCTTCTTGATGTGTGTGACTGTGATATTTTGTTGTTATTATTTATCAAAGTAAACAAATCCGAAAACGGGGTAACTTTTCCTCATAAACTTTGAAAAATGCACGATAAAGCATCTGCGACAGCCATTAGAAACAAAAATTTAATAAGACGCTCAACCCTCTCGTAGTAGGCGCGACTTTTAATCTAAGCTATATACACCTTGTTATTTTCTCGTAAAAAATCGCTTTCCATATTTCACTAGTGGATATTGTAATATCGCGGGGAAAACGCCGTCTTAATAAACATTTTTTTCTCCGTCGCATGAAAATGACATTCCGGCGTCACATGTGACATTGATGAAAAAATATAAAAGAAATGATGGCATCGACGGGAACTGTGCAATCCGCTCATTGTGTTGAATCCCTGCCGTCATAGTTGGGGTTTGTCTTGCTTATAGTAGTAAGTTTATTTTCTTTCATAGCATAGTAGAGCACGTATATAATGTCTCAAATTGTTCTTCTTCTTTCGTGTGGGATACCAAGTCGTCCAACGACCCGATGAACCCTGGTGTCAGAGTTTTACAACCGCCTAGGTACTAATACTAGTATGCCATCTAAGTAATCATAGACAGCAACCGGGACCGGCGGCTTAACGTGCCCACCGAAGTACGGGATCATCTTTCTTTCCTGACAATCAAGTCGTTCAGCCTGCAAATGTCCTAACCAGACAGGGAACAAAATAACAAAGTGATTACTATCAACTTTGTGAGTGCCCCACCAAAAATCGAACCCAGAACCTTTGCATCACAGGCAGTCGCACCACCACTGCGTCACATCATCGATCGTCAAATTGTAACGGGATTCTTATAACGATAGATTATTTTTGATAAATGACCGCGATATTTCGGTCCAGTTGCATGAGCCATGAGAAAATAAATAAATGAATGTATGGAGCATTATTTGTGACCGCGAAAGTTTAAAACAGTGTTGTACTAGCAGCAATGTAAATGTCAAACCTTCTGCAAATAACCTAAATAATGTAGTGTTACCCATACAGCAGCGCCTTGTGGAAGTTAATAGCTCAGCTTAGAACAGAGTTTTTTTTTTTGCTTCATAGACTCGACATGCATTAGTTGGAGTTTAAGGTCATCTACGAGTAATAAATTATTCCTTAGTCTGCCTTTATTTCGGTTTCAAAATATGCCTAACATTTATCTTCCCATGTACCGGAAACCTCAGCTAACCTTTTCGTTTATCTTACTGTCTATACCTACCCTCCTATTGTTTCCTCCCAAACTTTCCGTTTCCACTACATTTTCCTCTCGTAAAAGAAAACCCGCTATACGCCCGCTCGCGATCGATCGTACCCTATGGCGTACCATGGGGGAGGCCTACGTCCAGCAGTGGACTACAATAGGCAGATGTATATGCATGAAGTATGTAATTGACAGCTTGGGAATAGCTACATGTTTGGAAAGAAATGAGCAGAACTTCAAAAATGCTTGTTTTCCGTCTATAACAGACGCATTTGTGATAAAAAAACAATGTAGTACAATAATTTGTTTTAATGTTCATTCATGTTTGCATTGCTTATCTCTACATGTTTTTAAAACTCAATATTTTTTAACAATTATTCATACAGTATAGCTTTTTTTGAACTTACTTATTATATTTAATGATTAATATTGTTTTACATCCCGGAAATACCGATGCCCCAAAAGAAGACGAGTGCCTCATATTTAAAGACTATTAAACATTACGTTACATAATAGCCGAGGTGAGTGGCCTGCGCCTTTGAAGGCCCGCCCTTGCCCAACCTAACCTCAAATTTACGCTCATTTTTCACATAAATCAAAGAACACCGGCCAGAAGATTTATCGCTATCTATGACCACTTCTATGTGACCATAGACAAAGACGATCGATCGGAAATCTTTTTCATCCATTATTTTAATGGCTTCATGATAACCATCTATTTGATGAACAAAATATCCTTCAGGTACTGATATTCTCAATTGTGCACCTACATGAGCATAACCACAAATACCAGGTGATACCGCTGGTACTGGGTCTTGTCTATGTTGAGTTACTCTAATGGTTTTTTCTTGAAGAACATCATTATAAAATTCACTAGCAGTAAGATCAAAAACTCGTGGATCACCAAAAGTTGCAACATGAACATCTTCAGCTCCTTCTGTTTTATTGAGGCATAAAGCAGCTATCTTAGCAATAGCTCCTCCCATACTGTGACCTGTGAGATTAATTTTAAAATCCTTGATTTCTGATCCCTGTTTTTCAGCATGAGATTTCAAAATGCCATACAGATTAGGCCATGAATCCATAAATGAATTATAGAAACCACAATGAATTCTTCCACCTTCAGGTAAAAATTCCGAAGTAGCAAAAAGTACATTTATATCAGTAATTCCATCATTAAAACTCTGGCTCAGACGAGTACCATGGTAGGCTATTGTTATTTCTTTACCTTTTATAAAAACGTGACCAGCATCTTTTTCAAAGCTATTACCAAATGGAATAATTTCATAACCTTCGCTGATGAGTTCAGCTCTAGTTTTATACATTTTTTCAGTAGATGGAACAATTTCAAAATCTTCTACAATTTCAAATTCAGTTTTGTATACTCTTTGAGCTAGGTTGTTACATCTTTTTTTACTTAATTTACCATCATCATCGCCATAGCTTATCTTGCAGAAATTACCCATTTCTAATAATTTCTCTCTATCAAATCCTGCAATTTTTACAATACTTTCATCTATTTTATAGTCAGAAGGTAAAGAACATGGCTCATTTGGATCAGCACGATTTATAAATTCATAATCTTCAATGATCTCAAATTCATCGTCATATTCTTTCATCTCGTATTTGCCATCATCTACTGAAATAGAGTCTGGCTGTTCAGTATTACCTGGCTCTGAGCCTGTAGCAGCACCTGTAGTGCTAAACCAATTGCGTAAAAAACTAAAATCCATAAGTACCCCAATCTATCAAAAATAAAACAATAATCTACCAACTATAATACAAATTAATATTATTGTCAACAATTTATATTAATAATTTAATCTTTTTATGCTTTTACTTTGAGTAAATTTTACTTCCATAGAATAAGTATAGAGTTATAATACACTAACAAGCAAACCTCTGTACTAAATTTTGGTTAATATACACGTTGAGCGTATTAAGAAAGTTGCTTTTAAAGTATTGCATTTTACCTTTATTTTCGCTATAAGGTTGCTTTAAGTTGGATTTTCAACACCTTTATACTATTTATGTTATGATTTTAAAATTTTTTGGGGGCACTTCATGAAAAAATCTATTTATACTAGAACTGCTCTAGCTTCTCTATTGACTTTATGTTCTTTCAGTGGCTTTGCTGCTGACTTTTCTGACGAGAGTATGAAGGAAGTAAAAAAGCAAGAGAGTAACGAGTCAATCAAAACTTCTGGAAAGATGGAAGTGATGAAGACGTCAAATAAGAAACTAAAAGAAAAAATGGACAGGATATGTAATGCTGATCCAAGAAAAAAAGCCGAGGAGCTTAAGAAAAAAGAAGAACTAAGATTAGCAGCTGAGCAGAAGAAAAAAGAGGAGTTAAAATTAGCAGCTGAACAAAAGAAGAAAAAAGAAGAGTTAAAATTAGTAGCAAAACAAAAGAAAAAAGATGAAATTAGGCTAGCAAAAGAGAAAAAAGCAAAGCTTATAGAGGATTCAAAGGCGAAAGCTCTAAGCACTAAAAATTCTAATGTAGAAAAGTCAAAAATTAAGGGTTCTAAAACTAAGAATGCTAAAATTGAAGCTAAAGATATAAAAAAGGATGTAAAAGTTGTTAACAGCAATACAGAGGAAAAAGGTAAGGCAAGTCCTGTTGTTTCAGTTGGTGGGGTTGATATTATCAATACCAATCAAGGGGATGGTTTAAGAATAACTTTCGGTGGCGTTGTTGATTCTCAAGGTTATGGTAACCATGGGCTAAGTGGCTATAACCATTATAATGTTATGCCAGGTAAATCTACAGATTATTTTAACAATACTCCAGATAGTATAAAAGGAGCAAATCCAATATTTCCTAAAGGGATAGGGAATATTGGTGATTACAGTGAAAACATGGGCATGATTTCAGATGCAATATTGCACTTAAGAGCTGAAAATAAAAATGAGGATATTGGTCTTCGTTATGGTGCCGATGTACAATTCCATGTTCCAGTTACTGAAGGTAAAGGAGCTTCACAAGGCGTGAATGCTGCAAGAGGTAGAAGTGCACATGTGTTTTTGAATTCAAAATATGGTGATCTGAAACTTGGTTATCAGTTTGGTCCTGAGTCTCTGATGAGACTTGATGCAACAAGAATTGCAACTGTTGATGGAGCTGCAGATAGTGACTGGTTCAGAAAAGTAAACTTAGAAGGAAGTGCTGCAAACTTCCCATTTTACGTAACACCACGTCTTTACACTGAAAGCTTCTCGAGCGAGAGCGAAAAACTCTCCTTCCGTATGGCAGGAAAATACAACAAAGAGGTTATGACCACATTGCCATTTAGAGCTGCTTACTACTCGCCGAATTATATGGGTGCAAGATTTGGTCTTAGCTACTCACCTCGCTACGATAGTGGTTTATCCGTTGTAAAAGAAATAGATTCAGTTCTTTCTAAAAATGCTCAAAAGCAAGATGAGGTAAAGCATAAGGAAACGTTAAGACATGTTGGACCAGATTACCAGCATATAATAAGCGCTGGTGCATCATATGAATATGACTTTAGTAAACATAATGTAAAAGTTAAAACTTCCGTAGTTGGTGAATATGGGTTTTCAAAGCAACCGAGTAAAGATAAGCACCTTTATAACGAGTTCATAGAATACAATAATCTGGCAGGCATTAATTTGGGTGCAAGCGCTGATTATAAGATTGATGAAGATCAAAGTGTAAAATTCGCTGCTTCTTTTGCATATTTAGGCAAATCTGGTCAACCTAAGAGTATCAAGGAACTCGACCTTGCTTCAAAAGAATATAAAGAGACTACTGATATTGCTAGAAAAAATGGCTTAAAGCAATTTAATGATAACAATACCATGTATTGGACTGCAGGTGCTGGTTATCAATATGATAACATCTACACAAGCGTGACATACTTTGGTAGCAGAATGAGTGATAAAGATATGCTTCATGATGTTGCACTTGGTGTTCAGTATGATCTATCTTCTTGCAATAAAAGCAAATTTGTTCCTTATGCAGCTCTTCACTACTTTACAACTGATGAAAAAGGTGCACTGGAAGATAAAAATAAGGATAAGATACCTTCTAACAAAGGAGTTCTTCTCCTCACTGGTGTGAAGTTTTCTTTCTAGTTATTTAATAATACACACCACAGCTTGAATGTGGTGTGTGTTTTCACTATGCACTTTCAAAATGTTGAAAAAATTTCCAATATATGATATAATAGCTAAAACTAGGAAGTAATAATCTAATGAGTATAACAGTAAATCTTGATGGGGAGTTCGAGAAAATAGTGCAGTCTCATTCCATATTGCAAAATCGTTCTGTACCGCAACAAATCGAGCATTGGGCTAAGATTGGTCAGATTGTTGAAGATAACCCTGAGCTCAGCTATAACATCATCAAAGAAATCCTTTCAGGCATTGAGGATATCAAGTCAGGTAATGTTGAGGAGTATAAGTCCACAAAATTTTGAAGATTCTTCTCACCAACACTTTTAAGCGGTCAATGAAGAAGCTGCACAATAATCAACTACCCAAACTTGAAGAAGCCATCAAACAAATTCAAGGTAACCCATATATTGGAGAGCTAAAGTCAGGCGATCTTGCAGGTGTTCGCGTGTATAAATTCTCTATTTTTAATCAACTGACATTATTAGCCTATATTCACAACGAACAAAATAACATATTAACACTTCTTGCATTTGCTCCACACGAAAATTTTTATAGAGATTTGAAAAAACAAGTGTAGCTAAATGCAGGTATGCCATTATTTATAAGAGGCAACTATGCAAACCAAATTAAAAAACCATTTAGCTGGAGAATTACTTACCATCGCTACTTGCTGGAAATTAACACTTGTAAGTGGAGAAGTAATGGGATTTACTGACTATGATGAAGATTTAAATCTCAATAATGTATTCTATAAATCTTCAAGCGGTTTTATAGCCAGCAGTATAATATTAAATAGCGATTTGAGAACTGATAATTTAGAAATTGAAGGAATATTAAATAGTGCTGATATTAAAGAAAAAGATGTTTTATCAGGAAGGTATGACTTTGCAAATATTGAAATATTTCTTGTGAATTATAAAGATTTGAGTCAGGGAATTATGAATTTGCATGCAGGAACTTTTGGTAAAGTAACATTAAATAGTGGGAGGTTTATCGCTGAAATTAGAGGTCTTGCGACAAAGCTTGAGAGAAGCATAACAGAGCTATATTCTCCTGTATGCAGGGCACAATTTTGCGATGATAGATGTAAAGCTGATGCTAAAAAGTTTAGTAGAATGAGCACAATTACTAAAGTGATAGATGAAAGAAGATTTGAAGACACTAATTTAATCGAAAGTGATGGATATTATAAGCACGGAGTGTTTAGTTCAGCAACATTTGAAGTTGTAGTTAAAGAATACAAAAATAAAGTAGTTACATTATTTGCTTCTCCTCCATATCAAATTTCTACCGGAGATAAATATTCGATACTTGCAGGTTGTGATAAAGCGTTTTTAACGTGCAAAAACAAGTTTAACAATACTGTGAATTTCCGTGGCGAACCATATATACCAGTTGTTTAGCAGCATAATTTTTAATATTATGAATAAGTATGGAAAGGTGGCTGAGCGGTCTAAAGCACACGCTTGGAAAGCGTGCACATATGAAAATATGTCGGGGGTTCGAATCCCCCCTTTTCCGCACATTATTTCTAGTGTAACATAGGATTTTCCGTTTTGTTCTTAAACCGTAATAACCATAGCACTTCAGCTCCGCAATTTTTCAGAGTCATCTACGTCAATAAAAGAATAGAGTTATCAAGTTGCAGAGCCTTCTTGATTTTTGATGATGAAGAGTAGTTGTTATCATAGAAATACATCCAGTAGCCAGCATACCTTCCTTATTCCTAATGATGTCTTGCAATACGTCTGTGTCATTTCTCCCTAAAATCTAATACTAGTATATACTCAATCTACCATAATCCGTCAATACAATTCTTTATTGAAAATTTTAGGAAAATGTTGTATAATTATGCAGTAGATTTCGGTAAAACTTATGGCTGATTCAAGTATTAACATTAGTGAAAAAGTTTTAAAAAACCTTACTCGTTTAGCTAAAGTAAAGAATCAATCAGCTCAAGAGCTAGCAGAGCAGTTTATACAAGAAGCAATTGAAAATGAAGAAGATATGGCAATAGCCAAACTTGCTATTCAACGTGACACTCGAAATGCAAAATTCATCAGGCATGAAGACATCAACTGGTGATAAGTATTTAATCTGCTATGAGGAAAATGTAGTTCACAAAGACATTCAAAATCTTCCAAAGACAATATGGTCAAGGGTAAAAGAAATCGTAAAAGAGCGTCTTACACTTTCTCCTGAGAAGGCAGGAGATCCCTTGCTCGGTGAGTTCAAAGGACATCGTAGAATACGATCTGGTGATTATCGTTTGGTTTATAGGATAAGTAAATTAGAACGTACAGTAATAATTACTGCAATAGAGCATAGAGAATACATCTATAAAAGTTAGAACCTTCCTATAAGCATTGTATATTTCATTATACAGACCTCTTTCCTCTTCACCTTAGGTGGCTTTGCTCAGCTCAAAAATAACTCATTTTTTGACTATACCCCTATAATTTTACTATTCTACAGACTATAAAATCGATGCTAATAACGGATTAGAGATAAACGTTGCAAAGAATCGCAGTGGATCAACCGGAAAGGTTACAGTAAGTTAATACTGGAAGGATATTAATCTAGGATTCATAAATGTCTTTTCTGTGTTTTATTGAAACACTTCATACTTTGCAGCATTTACATGATACGATAATCGCCAGTTCTCAGTCTTCTGTATCCTTTGAGTTTGTAACAAAACGATTCACCAAAATCAATTGGATTAACTGTAAGTCGCTCTTTTACTATCTCTTCAACTCTTAACTTTATTGTTTTTGGAAAAGCTCTTCTTACCAACATTTTTCAGGAATTTAATCTTATCGCGCTTTAGTCCCACCTATAGTGGTAAGATTATCTACTTATTCTTATATGGGAATTTACCAACTATTAAGACATTAAGTGTAATAAAAATATATTCTAATAGTATGGAAAAATAAAATGAATTTTGAAAAATATGTAAAGGATGGCGTTATAAATTTATATGATTTGCGTAGCAACACAAATAACAAAGAAATACAGGAGCTTATCAATTTTATAGAAAAAAGAAAAGATATCAAAGAATTTGGTTTTGGAAGTCATTATACTAGTGTTAATAACATGAAACTTAGGTGCAGAGGTGCAGGAATTGGTTTAGCTGCTGGTCTAGTTGCAGCATGTTGTTTATGGCAAGAAACTTTAGCTCTTATTGGCGGTTCTGGTGTAGTGTTGATTGCATTTGCTATAGTTGGTGCGTTACTTGGAGCTGGAGCGGGCTATGTCGTAGGTAAATGTCTTGATAAAATTGAGGTTAGTAAGTGTGCAATAAGCAGATTTTCTTAGAGGTTCGTATTGAATTCTAGCTTTCTTTCAATACTTAAAGATTTACAATCAGAGCAAACTACCTGGCCACGTGGAACTGATTTCAGCTCATCAGTTGAAACTTTACTTGAGCAGAATATGCATTTTATTTTATCACTTGGGGCGAGTGAGTGATCAACAGCAATTCTATCATCAAAAACAAAACACTCGCCTTCCCAATTACCACTTTTGTTGTGAGTTTTTTCAAGGTAGGAAAGAATACCGCCTTTAAGGTGATAAACATCGTTAAATCCAAGGCTTTTCATATATGCTGTAGATTTCTCGCATCTGATTCCACCAGTGCAGTACATAGCCACTTTCAGATCTTTACTCTCAGAGAAAGACTCTGCCCACTGAGGAAAATCTCGAAAACGCTGAGTATGTGGATTGATTGCATTTTTAAACTTGCCTAGTTTTACTTCGTAATCATTTCGTGTGTCTATCACTAAAACATCAGGTTGAGAGATAAAATCATCCCAATAATCTGGATCAATGTACTGACCTCTAACGGAAGTATCGAGATTACTTACACCAAGATTCACAATTTCTCTTTTTAATCTCACTTTCATCTTACTAAATGGTTGATATTCTGCTGCACTCTCTTTCCATGTAAGGTCCCTTAGTCTATAATCAGAACGTAGAAAATCGAATATTTTATCAATCGCGTTTCTTTCACCAGATACGGTTGCATTAATACCCTCTTCTGCAAGGAGTATAGTACCCTTTAATTCGACATTGTCGCATGCAACTTTTATTTCATCTTTCATGTCATAATAATTAGAGAGTTTTACAAAATGATAGAAAGTTGCAATGACAAAACTCATAATTAATTAGTTTATCGATTTAAAACATAATATATAAAATTATGAAGATATTCAATAGGACGGCTGTTAATTACTGGATATCTTTAGTTTTTGCATATAACATTTTAATATCAAATATAGATTCAAGTTAATGTTTCTGAGAGTATTTAAAAATATATTCTTGTTTTTAGTAAGTGTATTATTTGTCTGCCCTATACTATCGTTAATATCGATTCTATTTACAGAATCAGCAAACTCTGGATGGGTAATTAGTAGACTTTTTCCTGAATATATACTCAATACGTTGATTTTGATGGTAGGAGTAGGGTTAATATCCTTTATATTTGGAGTAATTCCAGCTTGGCTTACTACATTTTTTTCGTTTCCCGGAAGTAGAATTTTTGAGATTGCCTTATTCTTTCCGATATCAATTCCTGGATATATAGTATCGTTTGTTTATGTAAATACGCTAGAGTTTTCAGGTCCGATTCAGAGCTTGTTAAGAGATACTTTTCAATTGGGCAAAGGTGACTATTGGTTTCCCGAGATCAAATCCCTAGGTGGTGGAATATTAGTAATGGGATTTAGTCTATATCCATACGTTTATATGTTGGTCCGCTCAAGTCTAAAGAGCGTTAGTAACTCAGTCACTATTGCATCAACACTTGGGTTCTCCTCATTACAGAGTCTGTTTTCTGTCATCATACCCTCCATACGTCCATCAATTATAGCTGGGTTATCCTTGGTACTGATGGAAGTAATTACAGATTTCGGCACACCACAGTTTCTTGCTATCGATACTTTCACGACAGGAATATACCGTACTTGGTTTTTACTTCATGACAAATATTCAACTACTGTTTTGGCAGTTGCAGAACTGATTTTCGTTGCAACACTAATAGTTATCGAGAAAAAACTACAAAAAAGAGAAATATCTTACTCTTCAATCAATACTAATGCAGATTATCACAATAAACGTAGTATAAACGGTTCTATATCGTTGATCTTTTCTTATCTTATGTGTTTATTGCCGATATTAATAGGCTTTATTTTACCAATGATTCCACTTATATATTGGAGCATAGAGAAAGGCTTTTTCATATACGAAGCAAGATTTTACAATATAATAACAAACAGTATTAGTTTATCATTTATTACCGCGCTAATCTCGATCAGCATTGCAATAATTATTGGATATACAGCACGTAAAAATAAGCTAATAAGCAATATAGCACGTCTAATTTCTCTTGGATATGCAATTCCAAATGCAATTATTGCAATTAGCATAATAATGTTTTTAAGCAGAATATCTTCTTTCATTACTCAATATATTGTAGAAATTAGCTTGGTAGGAACTATTGGTGCATTAGTTTACTCATATTTATTTCGTTTTTTTGCTATATCTTTCAAAGCAATAGAGTCGGGACTCAAAAAAACACCAAATGAAATTGAATGGACTGCATATACTATGGGTCATGGGCCTATTTCCACGTGCCTGAATATTCATATTCCCCTTATCAAGAAAAGCATACTATCGGGATTTCTGCTCGTGTTTATGGATACGGTAAAAGAACTCACGGCAACACTAATTATCAGACCATTTAATTTTGAAACTATATCAACTAGAATATATGAACTTGTCAGCGATGAGCGTTACAGAGAAGCTGCCCCATTTTCGTTAATGATAGTTATTATAGGTTTAACCTCTACAATAATCTTATTCACACTTGATGATAAGAATCAAAAATAAACTATTTTGCATCTGTTCAGCAGAGTAACAAAATAAGATAGACGAAAAAAG
>NZ_JBNRJY010000439.1:0-799 GCF_059414725.1 Wolbachia endosymbiont of Tuta absoluta | reverse complement strand
CATAACATAGGCACCAGTTCGTTATTTGTTTTTAGTATCGGTCGGTTATTCAGGGATAATGTCGTTCTCTAGCTGCATTGACGGCCAATCTGGCGCAGTGGTAGTGCGACTGCCTGCGACGCAAAGGTTCCGGGTTCGATCGATCTGGTGTTATTTCTCGAGATGTAATTTCTCCACTTTCATTCCCTACTTCATTGGTAACATGTTTGCCTCTATCATTTTCATTCCCTACCTTAATACTAGGTTTATCTGTACCGATTCTTTTCTCATTTTTACATTCTTCAGCTGCTTTTTTATACCACTCAGTCTCTGCTTTTGCCATGTTAATTTTACACTTTAAAAGTTCTTCTTTTACTTCTTCAATCTTACTCTGCATCACTTCTTCTTTCTCCTGTTCAATTTTGTACCTCAAAATTTCCTCTTTTGCTAGTTTAGCTTCTAATTTTGCTTGTTCAGCTTCTGCTTTAATATCATCACATTTTTCCTGATTAATTGCCTGTCCACCGTTTTCTTTCATCTTCTCAGCATTTTTTTTACACTGTATTAACTCATTTTTTGTTGCCTCAGCTTCATTCTTAGTTTGTTCTACCTTCTCTCTTTCTTCTTGAAACTGTAATTTTAACTTATCAACTTCTGCTTTTGCTTCATTCTTAGTTTGTTCTACCTTCCCTTTCTCTTCTTGAATCTGTAATTTTAACTCATCAACTTCTGCTTTTGCTTCATAAGCTTCTTTTTATCGTTTTTCTCACTAAACTTTATCTTCTAAAATAATTAAATTTAAATAATAAAATTCTTATTT
>NZ_JBNRJY010000438.1:0-338 GCF_059414725.1 Wolbachia endosymbiont of Tuta absoluta | reverse complement strand
ACATTACCTTTTTCATCACTGGGTGGGTCTGTTTTTTCATCAGTAAGGGCAGGAGAGGAAGATTGATCGATCTGTGGGCTGAAACAGCTGATGACCATAGATAACCTACGCTCGCTGCATTATCCGTTCAACACCGTCGTATATGATAAATTTATCTGTAATGACAGTAATACTACTTACCAAACTGGCATACAATTTGGTTTTTCTAGTTGTGATCGATCTTCACATTTTTGAGGGGAAAAGGGGTATGAATCTAAATATCTGAACCATCCTTCATAAGCTCTATTACAACTCTCATGATTTCCACGAACAAAAAGAAAAGGAGATTGTGTTAAAAT
>NZ_JBNRJY010000437.1:0-456 GCF_059414725.1 Wolbachia endosymbiont of Tuta absoluta | reverse complement strand
AATGTTATATGCGTATTTCGTAGCATTTTCCATGATCGATCTGTATGTGTGTGTGTGTGTGTGTGTATGTAGTAGTTGAAATGGGGTGGTGCTATTCTAATCCGGCATCACACGGCAAATAAGTTAATTCAAAACAAATAGTAAATTACTTTGGTGTTTGTTTACATGTAGGGACTAATTAAATCCCTACTCATTCCTACAACCATAACATTCTCGTAAAAAGATAAAGAAGGAAAAATACTGCAAGAGAAAGCAAGGACCCTAACCGGTATGAGATACGTAACCAGGGGAGGGCTTTCTAAAATTAGAGCTTAGGTTTTTATTGAGGCTCTTTTTAATTGTACAATGTATACACATACACATATCACGTTTTTTATCCCTTGCGGGTTAGGCAGAGCAATACCGTATGTGTTTAAATAGTCATTGTTTGAAGCGGAAGTATTATCATCTTTAATT
>NZ_JBNRJY010000436.1:0-14641 GCF_059414725.1 Wolbachia endosymbiont of Tuta absoluta | reverse complement strand
GTGTACATTTTTAAGCTTAATGTTTGCCATAAATAAAACAGGACATTGAAGAAGTGTAAGTAATTACGATTAAGCAAATATAATTTATTGCTAAGTAGGTGATAAGGATAATTTTAATTATCTCTTTAAAACTTTACTCTTCCCATATTATTGAACACCTTATAATAAAGACTGAGAAGAAAGTTACAAAGGATTGTATATTCTTATCATCATAGCGCTGTTACTACAGTAATAACACTAAGAATAACTATAAGTTTCTTTGAATGATAGTTGAATTTTGATTGAAATTTTGAGGCTATAAAAACCGCAGGTACCAGTTGGTTTTTATTAGCTAAAGTAAACGTCAAATATCTGGAATTCTGGACATAAAATCCTCCTTTGAAAAAAAAGATTAGAAAAAAATGCAATGCACATACGACAGAAATTAAGTATGTGTGTATGCACCCACATACGCTGAAGAGGATACGCTACATTTTTTTATGAGTTTGATTGTTTAATAAAAAAAAGTCTGCAGACAAAGATAAATTTTTGAGCTCTAAAAGTATCTCTAATTGTCATTATAATCAGATTTAGAATATGCGGAAGTAATTTTTTAGCTATAAGAATATATTATAGAAAAAAGGAACCCAAAAGTTAGCGTTATTGGTAATCCAACTTGGTGTAACGGCACTGTAGACCTTACAATAAAGACTGAGAGTAAAGTTACAAAGGAAGATTATCATGCTTCTTCCATATTCTTTCTACTTTCTTGTTTTTAAGTAGCTCTAATGCTTTGTGAAAGTGATGCCTTGTTTTACTTGGCACTATAATGTCATCAATGTATCCATGTGATGCAGCAAAAAATGGATTAGCAAATTTCTCTTTATATTCTTTGATTAACGTTTGCTGGTCTTTTTCATGCCTAAATATAATTTCAACTGCACTTTCAGGTCCCATTACAGCTATTTCAGCGGTTGGCCAAGCATAATTTATATCACCTTTTAGATGTTTCGAATTCATGACAATGTATGCACCACCGTATGCCTTCCTGGTGATCAAGCTAATTTTCGGCACGGTCGCTTCAGCATAAGCGTAAAGCAGTTTCGCTCCGTGTTGTATTATATTATTGTATTCTTGATTTGTACCTGGCAGGAAACCTGGAACATCAATAAGTGTGATGATGGGAATGTTAAATGCGTCACAAAATCTTACAAACCTCGCAGCTTTTCTTGAAGAGTCAATATCCAAGCATCCTGCAAGGTGCATAGGTTGATTTGCAACAACACCAATAGTATTTCCTCCAATTCTGCCAAAGCCAATTATGATGTTACGGGCAAAATCGGGTTTTAGTGCAAAAAATTTCCTTTCATCACACACCTTTTCAATAAGTTCATACATATCATAAGGAGTATTAGGATTACTAGGAACTAGAGTGTTCAAAGATTCATCAACATCATCAATTAAGTTGCAGATTGGTACAGATTTCGTTGACTCTTGATTATTTACTGGTAAAAAGGTAAGGAATTCACGGATTCTCAGCAGCATTTCAACATCGTTATTGAACGCAAAATCTGCTACTCCTGTTTTGCTTGTATGAATTTTTGCTCCACCAAGATCTTCGTGGCTTACATCTTCATAGGTAACTTTTTTCACTACATCTGGTCCGGTTATAAACATGTATGAGCTATTTTTTACCATGAAAATAAAATCGGTTAGCGCTGGAGAGTAAACTGCACCGCCAGCACATGGGCCCATGATTAGAGAGATTTGTGGTATAACGCCTGATGCATTTACATTCCTTTGAAAAATTTCTCCGTAACCAGCAAGGGAATTTACTCCCTCTTGAATTCTAGCTCCACCAGAGTCGTTTAGTCCGATAATTGGAATCCTGGCATTAATTGCCATATCCATAATTTTGCATATTTTTTTTGCATGTGATGCACCAAGTGATCCACCAAAGACAGTGAAATCCTGAGAATAAACAAAAACTTTTCTGCCATGAATAGTACCATGGCCAATTACAACTCCATCACCTAAAAAATCAGCATTTTGCATGCCAAAATCAGTTGCGTGATGCTTCACAAACTTATCATACTCTTGAAATGAATTTTCATCGAGCAATATACTCAGCCTTTCTCTAGCGGTTAGCTTTCCTTTTTCATGTTGCTTGTTAACTCTATCAGGACCTCCTCCTTTTTCGGCTTCTAATGTTTTGATCTTTAGAGTTTCTAGTATTTCAGAGTCTTGCATGTAGTAAAATAACTTTCAAATTGGTTGTAAACTTTATTGAGCTTACAAATCCTATTGATTATACACATACACCGTTACTGCATGCAACGGTGTATGTGTACGATAATTAATGCGCTAGCAATTTCTATTTAATATTTTGAGAATGCTGAGACTCACTAACATTCTGTGCACTTGCACTTGTTACACCTGTTGATGGATTAATTGTTATAACTTCTCTTTCAATTCCTTGTAAGTTTGAAGCCAATGAGACCAATTTTGCTAGAGTCATGTCATTATATTTATCCATCTTCTTATTCTCATAATAGCCAATTTTTATTTTTACAGCTTTGTTTTCCTCGAAGTCCTCAGGACTTATATTATCACTTAAATCAGTACAAAATACGTTACCATTTCCACTAATATTTAAAGCAATACTGCAATCTCTATCACCCACTTTCCAGTTAAATTTAATTATACAAGACTCATTTAGTATTTGATAAAGCCTTACACCATCATCACTTTGTGAAACACGCACCAACCTTTTATCTTCTGGAGATACCAATGTAAAAGCTCCAATTTTTGGATTACTATCCTTTAAGGCTTTACCAGGAAATGAGTTATCAAATTTTAACTCACCTCTGCCTTCTTTTAACGATACCCATGCAGTAAATGATTTATCTTCTTTTCCTCTCAACCTCACATCTATAGAATCATTACCTGTATATTCAGCAATTCCTTTTCGAATTACACTCAGAAATTTCTTAGTTTCTTCATCATTGTCACTCAAAAAAAGCTCCTTATTTTCATGTGACCGGGATGGATCATTGAGATTCTCCAATGCTTTAGCTAAAGTTATATAGTTATATATACGTGTCCTTTTGTTATAAGGTGTCCCTAATTTATAAATTTGAGGAGTTAATTGAGCAACTTGACCGCAATTCATTATTAAAGTTTCATTTGCATTATGCATAGCGCCTCCAATTCTACATAATAAACTTAAGATAAAATATCCTAATTTTAGGATAGGTATATAATCTATCAAGTTAATAGTTAAATTAAAAAATTTTGATTATAATTTACTATTTATAAAATACGCTCTTAAACTATGCTGAAAATAGTCATAATAGGCCTTCCAAATGCAGGCAAGTCAACTCTATTTAATAGGCTGGTGGGAAGAAAAGCAGCGGTAGTTAGTGACATTCCAGGAGTAACGAGAGATAGGCGTGAAGGAATTGGAAGAATTAGTGATTTAGAGTTTAAAGTTATAGATACAGGAGGATGGAATGACCAAACCAGTTTTTCACTACAAGTTATTGAACAAATAGAGTTTTCTTTGTCGAGTGCAGATGTAGTTTTCTTTCTTGTTGATGCAAAAGTGCAAAACGAGCAGAACAAAGAGTTTGCAAAGTGGCTGAAGAGAAAAACAAATAAACCTGTAATACTAATAGCAAACAAATGTGAAAGTCATAAATCGGAAAATGTTGATTATTTGCAGTTTTTCAATTTCATAGGTCCGGTATACATCTCAGCCGAACATAATCTTGGCATGGTTGATCTTTATGATGCATTAGCTGGTGTGATTGAAGGTCTTAGCGAAGGCACTGAGCTGCCTGAAAGTGAGTCCATTAGACTGAGGATTGCAATCATCGGTCGCCCAAACGTTGGAAAATCAACTTTTTTAAACAGTTTACTTGCAGAAAATAGACTAATAGTAAGCTCAGAACCCGGTACCACGCGTGACTCTGTGGATATTTCATACGACCATAATGGGAAATTAATCACTCTCATCGACACTGCGGGAATCCGCAGAAAGGCAAATGTTGTTGATAACTTAGAATCAAGATTTGTTGAAAAAAGTATAGAGTCAATAAAGCGCTCTCATGTAGTGATTTTAATGTTAGATTCCTTGCTTGGCATTGAGCAGCAGGATTTATCAATTGCTGAAGCTGCAATTAAAGGGGGGAAGGGAATTATCATTGTTTTAAATAAGTGGGATTTAATAGGTAAGGATGACAGAAGTAAGTTAATAAAATTTGTCAAACAACAGGAAGTGACTCGGTTATTTTTGGAAGTGCCAACTGTAACAATTTCTGCATTGAAAGGTATGCGCTGTGGTGATGTGATAGATAAGTGTCTTGAAGTGAGTGAATCCTTAAACAAGAAGATCAGCACTGCAAAACTGAATAATTGGCTAATAGATGCTGTGGAAAAACATTCTCACCCACTTATAAAAGGTAGAGAGATTAAAATGAAGTATATTGCTCAAATTGGCACCAAACCTCCAGCTTTTTCTTTGGTATGCAACGTCCCGGAAAGTGTTGATGAGAGTTATAAACGTTATTTGACTAATGGTCTTAGAAAAAACTTCTTTGTTGAAGGTGTACCAGTTAGATTGCTTTTGAAAAAGAATAAAAACCCCTATGTAAAGTAGATAATCTTGTTTTACTAATAATATACTTTTTTATCTTAGTAATATTATTAATAAGTAAATAATATTACTTAAATAAGTAGTTGATAAATTAATATTATATAGTAAAGTATTAACTTGTTTAGTACTTTTGCTATGAATTATAAAGGACAAGATTTAAGGCCTGGATCTCCACATACTTTCACGGTTGATACACCTTTAGTATTTCAGTAGCTTCCAAAAAGATATGGATACCCGATTCCAGAAAAATATTTGGAAAGATTGAGCAATTGGGCAAAAAGGGAAGATACGCGTGTAGTGAAATTAGTAATAAATGGATCTGGTTTTACTCCTACGCAACGTAAAGAGTTGGAGAATAAAATATCAAACAGAGAGTTTAACCCAAACAAAAACATAGAGCTTATAGACTTTAATGAGCTGGATTTAGGAGAGTATGAATTTAGCTTTCACTTACAAACAGATAAGAAAACAGAACTATCTAAATGTCCTTTATACACTGTATCTCAATATTTCAAAGATCTATACTCTATTCCAGAAAGTAAAATTTTGGTGTTGAGATAGACAGTATGCGTATATTTATGTTGTTGGTATTGAAATCTCCTATGATCTATTTTGATTTTGATATCTTACCTAAAGAAGATAAGAAAGTTGGTGAGATTCAGGCTGTGCATGGCTTTTTGGTTGCTGAAAATGACAGAAAAGGTTATGACTATGATGGTATAGCAAGTATTGAAAATGCTATCATTGCTCTAAGCTATGATGGTAGAGTAAAAATTATGGAAATTTACAATGAAGTAAAGAATAAGTTTCAAAAAGATTATCCTTTGTTTAAGTTATCAGAACATGAGATTTACAAAATTATGGAAGAGATAGTATATTTCACTCTTTCTAATGACGTTCTTCTTCTTATATCTAGCTATCAAGATTCTAACAAACGTTACAACAGACGTTTGGAAGAAGCAAGATTGCTTATGCAAGAAACATTTGGGTTTAAAACCAATGGAGGAGAAGTTGATACTCAATATGACAATAGCTGGACGAAAAACAAGGATGAATTGTATACCAAAGAAGAAATTGCAAAAATAGATAGTGATACTAGGGTTGTAACTAGTATGCAAACTAAATCAGTATCTAGCTGTGAATACATACATAGAGGCTAGATAAAAAAGTTATAGAGTGATATGTGTC
Source organism: Wolbachia endosymbiont of Tuta absoluta (assembly GCF_059414725.1). NCBI lineage: Bacteria > Pseudomonadati > Pseudomonadota > Alphaproteobacteria > Rickettsiales > Anaplasmataceae > Wolbachia > Wolbachia endosymbiont of Tuta absoluta. The sequence continues at coordinate 8,817 of NZ_JBNRJY010000436.1, read as the reverse complement.
GCTTTATAATTATATAGAACATTATTAAACAAAAGTTGACTTTTTCGGTTGTTGTGGTAATTCGTTAATTATGTCAGATATAAATAACAGTTCTACAATCTTTTTGCTGTCAAGTGCCGCTGCTCTGATTTTTGCATATGTGCTAGAGTATTTCTTCAATATGCTACCATGCAAGTTATGCATATACGAGCGAGTAGTTTACTATGTTACAGGGCTACTTGCAGTTGCGTACATGTTCAAAGACAACAAAATCCTAATCTATGCGATGTTTTGCAGCTATCTCATTGGTGCAATAATATCTTTTTATCATGTAGGTCTTGAACTCCACTTATTTCATGATGTTTTAGGCTGTACAGAGCAAGCAAGTGGTAACGTTAGCATAGAAGAGTTGAGAAATAATCTATTAAACCCCAATTACTCTCCGTCTTGTGACAGGCCTCATTATATTTTTGGTGTTTCATTAGCAACATGGAATCTTATTTATCTTATAGTAGCCCTGTTTGTATCAGGTAGGATATATTGTAAAGAAAGAAATTTAAGGCACAATTGGTGCAAAAAGTAGCAAGAGTAGATGCTGCATTTGTACACCGCTTAGTTGTCACCCAGTTTCCGCAATTTAAAGATCTGTCTATCTGCCAAATCGTGCCCGGTGGATGGGACAATAGAACATTTCGTCTGGGTGATCACATGCTTGTGCGTATGCCAAGCGCTGCAAAGTATGCAATGCAGGTGGAAAAGGAACAAAAGTGGTTACCCAGGTTGGCACCTTTACTGCCACTTTCAATTCCAAAGCCTTTGGCAATGGGAGAGTCGTGTGAGGGTTACCTATGGCAATGGTCTATTTACCAATGGATTGATGGCAACACCGCTGCATCTGTGCACATAGCAGATCTGAATAACTTTGCAACCAGCCTTGCTCAATTTCTCGCTGCTTTACAACGCATAGATACTACAGATGGGCCTCTTCCCGGACCACATAATTTCTATCGTGGAGGGGTACTAACAACCTATAATGCTGAGACAAAGCAAGCAATTGCCGTTCTAAAAGATAGAATAGATGCCAATGCTGCAATCGAGCTCTGGGAAGCAGCGCTAGCAAGCGCTTGGAAAGGTTTGCCAGTGTGGGTCCATGGTGACGTTAGCGCTGGCAACCTATTGGTGCAAGAAGGAAAATTGAGTGCCGTCATTGATTTTGGAGGATTGGGGATCGGCGATCCCGCTTGCGATCTAATGATTGCTTGGACGCTGCTTAGAGGAGAAAGCCGAAAAATCTTCCGTGCAATGCTTCCGTTGGATGCTAGCACTTGGACTCGTGGCCGTGCCTGGGCTTTATGGAAGGCTCTTGCTGATATTACCACAAACACGAACGCTGTCGAAGCTTGGCACACTATTAATGAAGTGTTTAGAGATTATAAACGCAATTCATAAAGTATATTTGTATGAACATTGTGATTTGAGAGCAATCTCCACTAGAAAGGATGTAATCTCAGTATTGAAATCCAGTTTTTTTATCAAAAAATTTTTTGTATAAGGAAGGTGTCATACTAGTCACAGCTGTACGAACATTGTGATTTGGGCTAAAAAGATGCGAGTAGCCCCTTCGGTGTCATCTTATGTTTTTGTCATCCCAGTGCCCAGATACTGGGATCCAGAACAGGTAATAAGAAGTGCTGGAATGACATCCTGAAATTTTAGCTACAAATATTAAGAAATTTACCAAATAGAAAAAAGGCAAAAGAATCCCCCAGTAGTGAGTTTTGACCCTATAATAATGTAAATTGGCGTTGTAATAATGTGCTAACGCTTATTTAAAGCGCGTTTTGGCTGAATGTAGAAAAAATAAAAAAAGACATGCAGCCGCTATAATTTTTTGTAATTTGCCAATAAATATCTGAGTTTTTTACTGAATTTTGTTGTTAAATCTGCAGAGATTAAAAACAAGGATAAATACTCTTATTGATATGATAAGGAACGTGGGAAGGTTTGTCAAGTCGCTTCTATACACCTGAGCATTGATCATACGGGTTCCATCTGTTATATATAGTCTTTTGCACACGAAAAAAACTGATGAATGAGTATGATATTACAGTTATAGGCAGCGGTCCTGGTGGTTATATAGCAGCAATTAGGGCGGCGCAGCTTGGGTTTAAAACTGCAATTGTTGAAAAGGAGGAAAATTTGGGTGGTATATGCTTAAATTGGGGATGTATACCAACAAAATCGCTACTTAGAGCGTCTGAAGTTTATAGATTAATAAGAAGATCAGAAGAATTTGGCATAAAAGTAAAGGATACAAGTTTTGATATACAATCAATAGTGAAATATTCAAGGAACGTTGTTGATAAGCTATCAAGTGGTGTTGAGTATTTGATGAAAAAAAATAACATCAAAGTCCATCAAGGCTTCGGTAAACTTGCAGGTAATCGTACTATAAAAATTCTTAATGACAAAAAGGAGGAGGAAATTTCTTCCAAGCATATCATTTTAGCAACAGGTGTAAGGGCAAGAAATCTTCCTGGAATCGAAGTAGATGGAGATTTAATATGGAATGCGCAGCACGCTATGACTCCAAAGAAGTTACCAAAATCTCTACTAATCATAGGTTCTGGTGCGATAGGAATAGAGTTTGCAAGTTTTTATAGTACTTTGGGAGTTGATGTAACAATTATAGAAGTAAAAGACACTATTTTGCCGCTGGAAGATAAAGATATTTCAAATTTAGCACAAGAAATATTCACAAAACAAAGGATAAAAATATATACAAACAGTAGCGTAAAAGCTTTGACTAAAAATAAAGACTTTGCTCAAGTGTTACTAAGTAGTGGTGAGAGCAAAGAATTTGATAGGGTGATTGTTGCAGTTGGCGTGCAAGCAAACACTGAAAATATAGGTTTAGAAAATACAAAAATTAAGTTGAGTCCTTCTGGTTTCATTGAAACGAATGAGTGGTATGAAACAAGTGAATCAAGTGTGTATGCAATAGGTGATGTAGCTGGTCCCCCATGTTTAGCGCATAAAGCAAGTCATGAAGCTGTAATCTGTGTTGAGAAAATTGCCGGTAAAAATGCTCATAAGTTAAAAAAAGAGTGCATACCAAATTGCACTTACTCTCATCCGCAAGTAGCAAGCGTTGGCCTTACTGAGGAACAGGCAATAAAAAGTGGATACGATATAAAAGTAGGAAAATTTCACTCCAACTTTAATGGTAAATCTATTGCACTAAGTGAAACTGAAGGTTTAGTGAAAACAATTATAGACAAAAAAACAGGCGAACTTCTGGGTAGCCACATGATAGGTGCGGAAGTAACAGAGTTAATTAGCAATTTTGCTCTTGCAAAGCAACTAGAAGGAACAGACTTCGACATAAAATCTACGATTTTTCCTCATCCAACCATTTCAGAGATGATACATGAGTCAGTACTTGCTGCAGATGGTGAATCGCTGAATAGTTGAACTAACGTTCTATCGTTTTGGAGCTACAAGTATCCTGATTAGGCGATTCAATTCTAATAGATTGATTACCAATATCAGATTTTTCTAACTTTTCTTTTAACCCTTCAGCTGCTTCTTTCACTTCAAGCTTTTTTTCCTGATTAAGATCCTCTGGGCTTTTTCTTTTACTGTCTAAACCTTGTTGTCTATCAATATTTTTATTGAGTTGTTCTTGCTGAGGTAGATCAACAACTGAGTTAAAAAGAGCTTTTATTATGTTTTTTAATAAACCTCCGCTTCTGCTTTGCTCTTGAGGCTTATTTTTTACGTTAGATTCTTTTTTACTGTCACTACTTTTAGGCATTTTTAACTCAACTATCATAAAGCTTGATAAAATTTTACATGCAAAGTATTAAAAAATAATTAACAATCTATTATCAAATTACTACTTACAGATGACTATTATTCTAGCAACAGGCGGTACAGGTGGGCATGTTTTTCCAGCTATAACCTTAGCAAAAGCACTAAAGGTACAAGGGCACAATTGTATATTATTCACTGATCAAAAAACCATCAATATAGAAAGTTATATTTTACCATTGTGCAAGCCAAGTGGCAACAAATTGAAGTTTCTCTTTTTGTTAATGTATAGTTGTGTATTAGCACTGTATCAAACGAGAAAATTAAAACCAAAGCTAATCATTGGTTTTGGTAGCTACGCTTCTTTTCCAACTCTTCTTGCAGCAAAGATTCTTTCTATACCTATAGTTTTACATGAACAAAACACAGTTTTAGGGAGAGTAAATAGATTCTTTTTCAAGAGTGCAAAATTAATTGCAACTAGCTTTCCAGAGACTAAGTATGCAGAAGGTAGTAAATGCGTTTTTACAGGAAATTTTGTCGATATAGAAGCACAAGGCTATTCTAGAGCTGAAACAGTTTTAAACGTGTTAATAATAGCAGGCAGTCAGGGTGCAAATTTTTTTGATGATGTAGTGAGCAGCGTAATTTGTGATCTACCTGTTGAAGTAAAAGAGAGGATTAGAGTAACGCAGCAATGTACGAAGAAAAATATAAACAAGGTCAAGAGTCTATACAAAAGTGAAGGAATTGATTGTGAGTTAAGTGAGTTTTTCGATGATATGGAAAATAAGCTGGCCAATGCTCATTTGGTAATTAGCAGAGCGGGGGCAACTTCAATAGCAGAGATTACTCTTGCTGAGCGTCCTGCTGTATATATTCCTTATCCTCACTCAAAAGATAACCATCAATTTTATAATGCAAAACATATTGAAGATTCGGGAGCAGCTGTAATAGTTGAGCAAAATAGTAACGCGAAAAAGAATCTAGGAGAGTTGCTAGTTGATTTATTGCAAAATTGTCAAAAATTGCGTGATATGGCTAATAATACTAAGAAAACAAGAATAAGGAATGGAGTTACTGAATTTATTAAGGCAATAGCTCAAGAACTTAGTTGACGAATTGCTTTTTCTTCAAATGCATCCCATAGTTCTTTTTCTAGTGATTTACTATACAACTTATTGATATAAACTACTCCCGTAGGCGAAGTTGTGTTAATTTCAAGAAGGAAGTCATCTATAATATCAATACCAACAAATATTAGCCCTCTTTTCTTTAGCTCAGGACCGATTTTATTACATATTTCAGTGTCTCTATCATTCATTTCAATAGATTCAAAACTTGCTCCAAGCCTCATATTTGTTCTGATTTCTCCGCTAGACTTTGGAACTCGCTTCATTACTCCTATTGGCTTTCCATCCAGTAGCAGTATTCTTTTATCTGTATTTATCTTTTTACAAAATGCTTGTGCAATTACAGGACATTCATATTTTGCAATCATGAGATCGACTACCACTTGAATGCTATTTTGGTCTTGTATTCTTATTACGTCATTTCCTCCATAGCTATATAGTGGTTTCAAGATGATATCTTGATAGTCGTGACAAAAATTTCTAATCATCGATATATTTTCAGTGATCAAAGTTGGAGGAATTAGCTCTAGAAATAGTGAAGTAATTAATTTTTCAGGACAGTTTCTTATTTCTGTTGGATTATTTATTACTAACGCAGTAGTCTTTTCTAAGATATAGGTTGTTGTAATGTACCGCATATCAAATGGTGGATTCTGTCTGATAAATATGATATCCATTTCATTTAGGTTGATTACTACATCCTCTTTTGAAATGAAGCTACAATCATCAACGCTGACTTTCTGAGCAAGGGCAATTGGCTGATTTAACTTGAGTGCTAAATTATTAGGTACATAAACAAAAATTTCGTACCTTCTTCTTTGCGCTTCTTTTATTAATGAAAATGTAGTATCAGCTTCAAAATTTATACTTTCATCCATCTGAAAAGCTACTTTCATTTATCCTCCCTTCCTATTACAATATAATATAGTACCATAAAAGTGTTAATAATGGAGCAAAGTATGGAATTAACAATAAGAAATAATGCACCTGATTTTAGCTTGCCAACAGATTCTGGTGAGATTTTATCACTGAGTGAATTTTTTGATAAAAAAAATGTAGTTCTTTATTTTTATCCTAAAGACGATACTCCGGGCTGCACAATGGAGGCAAAAGGCTTTAGAGACAATATAGAAAATTTCTCTTCTTTTGACACAGTGATAATTGGTGTATCAAAAGATAGCGTTAAGTGCCACGCTAACTTCAAAGCAAAATATTCTCTGCCATTTTCTTTAGTTTCTGATGAAAATGCTGAAATGTTGGAAAAGTATGGTGTTTGGGTAGAGAAAAGTATGTTTGGCAAAAAGTATATGGGAATAGAGCGCACTACTTTTTTAATAGATAAAAAAGGTAAAGTAGTGAAGATCTGGAAAAACGTAAAAGTTAGTGGACATGTTGATGAGGTTCTAGAAGAAGTAAGGAGAATATAAATTAAAGAATGACTACCCATTGCTATATAAAAAAACTGAAATTATATAACTTTCGTAGTCATTCAAACTTTGAACTGGATTTAGATGATAGACCAGTTGTAGTAACTGGCAAAAATGGTATTGGAAAAACTAATATACTTGAAGCAATCTCATTGCTTGCTAAAAGCAACGGAATGAAAAAAGCAAAAATCAATGAGATGCAAAATAGGCGCAGTAATGAAAGTTGGGTAGTGTATTATGATTTTTTCAATGGAGCAGAGCTTAACTCAATTGGTATAGGAAAGAATCTTAATAAGAAATTAATACAAATTGATGGGAAAACGCAGTCAAGCTACTCATCTTTGTATAGAATATCTAATGTAATATGGCTAATTCCACAAATGGACTATATTCTTCTTAATTCTCCAAGTGACAGGTTAAAATTTTTAGACCGTATAGTTTCACTATTTGAAGAAAATTACACCTATTGCTACATGAAATATAGAAAAGCTAAGCATGAGCGAAGTAAATTGCTTAGAGAGAATATTTTGGACGAAAGTTGGCTCTCTAGTCTTGAAAACGTCATGGCTACCAATGCAATTGATATTTTACGTATGCGATCATCTGTTTTAAAGATATTACAAGACACAATTGATAACCATTCTTGTGAGTTTTTTCCAAAGGCAAGTTTGAAATTTAGCAGTCAGCTAACTTTGAACGATACTGCAGAATATTTTCAGAATCGTCTAAAGGAAAACAGAGAAAAAGACTCATTAACTGGTAGAGTAACCTTTTCTGTACATAATGATAATTTTTGGGTTTTTTGCCAAAAAGGGGACATGCCAATAAATCTTTGTTCTACTGGAGAGCAAAAGCTATTACTGCTTTCTATCATCTTATCTAGTGTAAAAGCAAGGTGTATTCATTACAATAAAGCACCTCTTCTTCTGCTTGACGATATAATGTCGCATCTGGATAAAGATTACAGAAAGGTGTTAATGGAGGAGGTGTTAAGCATTCAATGTCAAACTTGGATAACCGATGTAAATCAAGATAATTTCAATAACTATCTTTGCTCTTTCAAGTTTTTTGAATTATCAAGTAAATAAATTTCAAGCGTGCTGTCATACATCAAGCTCATATTCGGTATGTAAATCTCTAATTAAAGCCTCAGCGTGTTTTTTTTGAACAACTATACTGATCTTGATTTCGGACATTGTGACAGCAAGTATTTCTATCTTTTTTTCGCTTAAAACCTTGAGTGTGCGATACATCACTTCAGTGTTAGACATAACACCAATACCAATTATTGAAATTTTAGCTATATTATTGTTTACGACATAATTTTCATTTTTGTTCAATAACTTTGTCATTAAATCAACATCAAATTTAGAAATCAAAAAGCTTGACCCATGTATCATGTCAACTTTAACGTTTGCTCCTGCTATATCTCTTAAAGTATCCAGAGTATTTGCAAAGTTAGTAAAAGTTACAAGAGCTTCGTGAGTGCTATAAGTTATTCCAGTAATTAAGTATCTTTCCAGTACATCTTTTTCGTGTAGTACTGTAGTGCCTTCTACTTCCTCAAAAGTGGATAACACTTGCACCTTAATATTATGCTTCATTGCAAGTTGTACTGAACGATTATGCAATATTTTAGCACCAGATGACGACATCTCCAATATTTCATTGTAAGAGATAGATTTAAGCTTGCGTGCCCTTGGAACAATTTTTGGGTCTGCTGTATATATTCCGTCAATATCAGTAAAAATTTCACAAGTCCTAATACCAAAGACTACAGCAAAGGCAATTGCTGAGATATCAGATCGATCATCCCATGAATCTGAACAACTTTCACCAAAGAACTGAGGTCGGAATATTAAATAAGTTGATTTCCCATACAAAATGACTGGAAGATTTTGTATGGCCTGGTTCACCCTTTAAAATATTTGCACATCTTATATTTATACATCTTGCATATATATTTTGCTCGAAGTGCTGCTAAATTATACTCCGCACTTTCAATTACATATTGCATATTATTCGTCTTTGAACATAAACGGATACAATATTTCTCAACATGTTATTGGTTTATTGCTTTTACGTCGTATTTCTGAAACATAAATAATGTGCCATTTGAAATGCAATAACAATATTCAATTACTCTCAATGGCAAATAAAATATGGATCGATCTATTTCTTAATTGCTATGGCAATGCAAATCTGGGTAGCAATTTCTTACAAATTCTTGAAATTGTATTCGATGATCCATGAATGTAACCTAGTAAATTTTAGAAAGAATAAATACACTAGCTAACAGAATACAAAAGCATTTCTTTCGATGTCAATACATTAATGCGTTTTGCAGTTGGCATATTTTTTGCACATATTTCATGCATTTCGCCTGTAGGATCGATCCTTCAAACCAGCCAATGACAATGCGGGATGAAAATTATTTTCAGTTAGAAACCCTAAAAACGTCATCT
>NZ_JBNRJY010000435.1:0-20171 GCF_059414725.1 Wolbachia endosymbiont of Tuta absoluta | reverse complement strand
GATCCGGGGAAAATTCGTCACGATATTTTGTTACATTGCCCTGATGCACTGGAGATAGGAGATAGAAAAAAAGCTATAGAGAAAGGTATAAATATAGCACATGATGAAAATATGATTCTGCTAGTTGCAGGAAAAGGACATGAAAGATTCCAAATAATAGAAGGCCAATCCCTTGAATTTAGTGATGTTGAAGTTATTAGAGAGGGCCAAAAATTTGCTACTGCTGTTTTGCTCTCTCCTTCATCCAACGCCTGAATGGCTTTTTTCCTTAAGTCATAACTGTACGCTGCTGGCATTTTTACCTTCTTGTTACACTAAATCACTATCTTATCTTGTTCCTACTATTATGAGAAGAGCTATACAAGGATATGAAAGTGGAGATTGTGGTTACAAGATTAGTGAGAGAATATAGAAAAATTTAGGATGAAATATTGCGTGATATAGTTCATTTAGTGATAAAGGCTCTTACAGGTATAGTAGCGCTTCATAAGTAAGAATATTTTTACAAAGAATTTAATAATCACAATTTAGGCAATGATGAAAGTTCTTTAAGAAAAAAGTTTAATACTATCAAGAAAAGTTTGCATAGGCATAGCAATATAATACATAATAATCAAAATATTCCAAATTCTGTCAATTTATTTGCACAGTCAATCACTTGAGAATTCGGAAATTGATTTTTAAACCAAGTGTACTGGCGTTTTGCATAATGCCTTGTGTTTGTTTGAGCAATCTGTATTGCTTCGTCTAAAGTAATCTCCCCTTTTAAGTATCTTATAATTTCTGGTACTCCATGTGCTTTCATAGCTGGCAAATGTGGAGATGGGTTCATGCTAAGTAGGTTTTTTACTTCATCAATTGCTCCATTTTCAACCATTTCAATAAAACGAGAATTTATTTTTCGGTATATATCCTCACGTTTAGGTAGAATTGTATATACCTTAAAATTATTGAACAAAGGAGGCTGTCTATTTTCTTGCCATACAAAGATTGTCTTGCCAGTTTCAGTGATAACTTCAAGTGCTCTTGAGAGGCGATGTGAGTCATTAATAAATATTTTACCTTGAATCCTTGGATCTTTGCTTAGCACTAATTTGTAGAATTCCTCTTTACTTAAATTTTTTCTAAGTTCATTTACGTTTTCTCTCACTTCCTGGCTTATTTGTGGAATCGATGATAATCCCTTGATTAAGCTGCTAATGTAAAGCCCACTTCCTCCAGTGATGATCGGTATTCGTGAATTTTTCAGCGCGTTGTTAACTTCCCTATTTAAATCCTCTATCCATAAACCTACGGAATAATTTTCTCTTGCTGAAACATAACCGTATAGCCTATAAAATTCTTTCTGCTTTGGTGGTTGAGCAGTAATTACGGGAATCTCTTTGTATACCTGCTTTGAGTCACAGTTTATTATGCTAATGTTTTTATGCTTTTTTATCAAGTTATCGCATAATTCTGATTTACCTGAGGCTGTAATTCCTGTAATAATTACTATATTATCTTTCATTTATATTAATTTAACTAACCTATGATAGGGTGTAGTAAAAATTTGGATTCTACAATCTAAAATTTGGAGACTTTTATGGCAGAAAATGATAACGATAACTCGTTTACTAAGCGTTTTACAAATAGGACTTCTAATGAGACAAGAGGAGGTTTTTCCAGTAAGTATTCATCTCAAAATACCAAAGAACATGCACTAGGAGCAAAAGGAAAAATTTCTGAATTGGCAAACAAAAAAGCTGAAGCCAAGGAAGCTTTTTCTGAAAGTGGCGGCATAAAGAGTAAAAGCAGAACTATCAATGAAAGATCCTTTGCTGATGCAACAAGAAGAAGTAGATCAGATCTCATATATCTAGTTCGTGGTAAAGATCGAGGAAGATCAGCTTGGCACTATGTATTAGTTGATAAAGATAAAAGAGAAATGTTTCTGGCAAAAGGTAGAACTGGCTCTATAGATGTTGCAGATTATGGAGAGATTTTATATTCAGGATGGGGAGATGATCCACCACAGACGATAGTCGATAAAATCAATGAGGAGTTCGGATTGTAGTAAATCTGTTTTAAAAACGAGCAGTTTCTAATAAAATTTACCGTAAGTATACAACAGTATCCATTTCGGTATCTTAATTGCTACCATATAGCGAGATAACTGTAAACCCAGAGCTATTGTAGACATAAGTTTTAGCTATATGGTATTTGAAGTAATAAATGCAATAAAAAATAATTTGTTAGCATGCTTTCCAACAGAGACAGTATATGCTCTTGCTTGTAATGCGCTAGGTAAAGAATCTATAGAAAAAATATACCGGATAAAGAAGCGTTCTCAAAACAAGCCACTCTCTATATTTGTTAGTGATGTTGATAGTTTGACAAATATAGCAAAGGTAAAAGAAGAATATATCAATTTAATAAACTACTTTTCTCCTGGACCAATGACCTATATTTTACCACTTCAAGATAACAGTATATTACCAAATGAGTTCTTTAAAGATAGTATAGGCATAAGAATTCCTGATCATCCTATTGCGATTTCAATATTAAATGAACTGAAAACTCCAGTAGTTGCAACTAGTATTAACATTTCAGGAGAAAAAAGTATATGCAAAGCAAGAGATATACCTCAGTCTATTAAGCAACACTTATCTGCAGTAATTGAAGATGATGAATTAGTTTCTGGTATAGAATCTACTATTATTGACTTAACTGGAGACAAGATTAAGGTTTTAAGAAAAGGTAAAATTTCATTACAAACAATAAATAACGAATTTTCAAACTAAGATCTATAGGAGAAAGAATGAAAAAGGTGATAGGCCACAACCAAGCAAAAAAAAAGATAATGAACAACTTGTCTGTTCAATCTTGGCTGATCTGTGGTAAAAAAGGCATAGGAAAAGCAACACTTGCACAATCCTTTTCTAATTGGTTTCTTATCAAAAATTACGATGAAGTAGCATTAGACTTACACATTGTTGAAGGTGATACAATAGGAGTGGAAAAGGTGAGAGAAATGAAAAATTTTCTGTACCTAAGCCCCATTCAATCAGAATATAAGATAGCTATAATAGATAGCTTGGAGGCAATGACTAGCAATGCTAAAAATGCAATATTAAAGATATTAGAGGAGCCGCCACAAAATTCTAAAATACTTATAATTAGCCATAAACTATATGATATACAAACCACCATCCGGTGTAGGTGCTTTCAGCTGAATTTACTTCCGTTAACTTACGATGAAACAAAGCAGGTTGTTTCATCTCAGTGTAAATTCGACGATAAAATATTTAGTGAGATCATTACTTTGTTTCCCGGAACTCCGGGAGTAATAATAAATGCAATAAACAGTGGTGCTTATGAGTCACATAAGCATTTTTATACATTTTTCCGTAATCTAAATAATTCTGATATAGTTAATAAAATAATTAATAGTGAAATTGAGCTAGAACTAGCATCACATATCATTCAAACCTCCATTTTAGAAAGTATAAAGAAAGAAGTAAATAATGTTGAAATTTTGCTAAGTCAATGGAAAGAAATAGATGAACTTTTCGTTGCTGCAAAGCAATTTCGCTTAGATAAAAAGCATGTTTTAGCTAATGTAGTTAACATCATGACACAAAAATATAATACTTTTAACATAAATTCATGATAAAATCCTGATAATTTAATACTTAAAGTATATAGTTTGACTGATAATAAATTAACTTTATGGCAATCAATAGAAGTTTTAACAAAAACCATATTGAACATGCAGAAAGAATTGAGTTTACTCAAGAATACAGCTTTAGACCAAGACGTCACTTTAGAAAAAGGGAAGGAGCTGTCAAGTGGTATCTATGAAGCAAATTTTAAGCTCAATAAGGCAATCAATATAGCTACTTTGCCAAAAATTGGCCATCGCATGCTCAGTGGCGAGTTAGTCATACTTAATCATATTACGAAAGAAGAAGTAAAGATTCCTAGAGATTTTCATTATCTTAAAGTTATTAAACTCAATCATGATGACTATAAACTAACGTTTTGTAATTTTTTAGGTAATGAGTTTTTTGAATATAAAAAGTATGATCCACAATATTCTGATCTTTCAGATGAATATAAATTCGTGGATTTTGGTAGTGTAAAAAAGACTAATAATCTAAAATTTAAGGAGTATGTTGGTCATGCACCTAAATTTTTTGCTGTAGAAGGTCTTATTGAGCCTGGATCTGAAAACCATGTAATTGATCTATTTGAGCTAGTCAGAGAAGGTAAAGGCAGAAAAGTGGGAACCCTTGCTGATGAATTTGGTTATTTTGATGATCAAAATAAATTACACTACTATAATTATCACAAAAGTGCAGAAAGTAATACTTATGATCCTGAAAGCTTCAGTGTAAAAATGATAAATTTAGATGTGAAGAAAATTGATAAATTTCATCTTATTGCAGAACAAGGTGATATAATCATTCATACTATTTTGGAAAATTTAGACATATTTTAAAGTTTTTTTAGAGTTATTATAATTAGGTTATGGAAGTTGAATCAGTAAAAAACAAAAGTTATTTCAGGAAAGCAGTAGAATGGTATTGCCACAGATACCTGTTCTGCGTTGTAGAAAGATCTTGGATGGCGTTAATAACGTTACTTCTCTTAGTATGTTTATTTTTATCATTACTAAACATATACCTATTACTTCCTGTTAAAAAAGATTTAAATTTTGTGAAGTACACGAACCACACAGAAGATGAGTTTTCTACAATACATAAACTTAGTTTTAGTAAAAAAGAAGATGAATACACTTCCATAGCAAGGTACTTGGTAAGTCAATACGTCGAAGCATACGAGTCCTCTCAGATCGTTGAATCAAAGTATCAAGAAAATTTTATAAAAAACAATTCTATATATAAAATCTATCAAGACTTTCAGGAAAAAGTAAACAATGAAGCTGTTTCATCCACAAAAAAAATTACCAACATAAACGTAACAACACTATCTATTGACCGATCGATCAAGGACTTAGTTAAATTTGCTGGAAATGCCACTGTACTTTTTGCAGCTGAGCAAAATAAGAAAATGAAAGACTATGCTGTGGAGGTTAGCTTTACTTTATCAAACATGAAAGCAACTCTAACTGGTATAATACCATTTAAATTTATTGTTAACGGCTATAAATACAGCTGATTACATTTAAAAAATTACTTGGTAGCTAAAAAAATAACTAAAGTGCATACAGCAGTAACAACTGGAGGTAAAATTAGAAGCATTGGTGTCTTTTTAATAAAATAATTTCTAGAAGGTTTTAAGAAAAAGGCATTGTAAATTATCGGTAAGAAGTATAGAGCGTTGAGTATAGTACTGACAATTAACACCAGAGCTACAAATACAGAAAGTGTTACATTACTAGAGTTAAAAACAGCTTGAAAAATGAAAAATTTGCTCCAAAAAGTCGGAGCAGGTGGTACCCCTATCATGGACAATGCACCTATAGTAAATGCTATCATACTAATTGGCATACTACGTCCTATACCGTGAATTCTATCTATGTATTTCTCACCTGTTTTCGTTATTATTGCTCCAGCAGTGAAAAATAAAGTGATTTTTGCAAATGCGTGGCAAACTAATTGAAAAATTGCAATCCTCATGCTAAATTCACTAAAAATTGAAGCGAACAATATAATATATGACAACTGAGAGATAGTAGAATAAGCAAGCAATTTCTTTAATTCCTTTTGCTTTAATGCAATTAACGATGCAGTAATAATAGTAAATCCAGCAGCGTACGGAAGCCATCCTCCAGCAAACCAACTTTGCTGTGCAAAACGTTGCATATTATCGATGCCAAAAGTGTATAATATAACTTTGATGATGATGAACACTCCTGATTTCACAACAGCAACAGCATGTAGTAGTGCGCTTACAGGAGTTGGTGCAACCATTGCTTTTGGCAACCAAAAATGCATTGGCATTAATGCAGCTTTTCCTATTCCATAAATCAGCATAGCAAAACACACTGCAATAAAAGTTATGAACGAAGTATCAAACTTGAATATTCCACCTCTTACAAAGTCTAAAGTATGGAATTCATTATATAAGAGACCTATTGCAGGAAAAAATAACACTAAAGAAGAGAAAAATAGTAAACCAAAGTAATAGCGTCCTGCAATTACTGATTCATTTGTTGAGTTGTGAGTAATCAGAGGGTATGTACTAATAGTTAGAAGCTCGTAAAAGACAAATGTAGTGAGCAAATCTCCAGAAAAAGCAATAAACATTGCACAGCTAATCGCTATTGAAAAAAAGCATAGAAAACTCGAGTAGTTACTATCAGCATAGTTATTTCGCATATAACATATTGCATATATACTGGTTAGTACCCACAAAAATGATATTAATAAACTGAATATTGCTCCACTAGACTCTAACTTTAAACTAATATGCAAATTATTACCAAAGTCCATGAGAATAAATTGAGAATGATCACCATACACCAAATATAAAGTGCATAGAGATGTATACGCAAATAGAAGCATAGAAGAAACAACAGTAATGCTATTGTTCACTCTGGGCCATTTACTAGTAAAAGAAATAGCTAATGCACTTAAAAGTGGGATCAACGCAGTAATTAACAAATAATTCTCAGTAATAAAAAGTGGCAAGGAAAGAGATATTAAAACAAAATCCATTAAGTAATTCATCTTTCTGTTTAGGTAAAGCTAAAATTATATTCAAGTTACAGAGAATTTGCTATTTTTTAGTTGTATATCGGAAGTGTTAAATAAACCATACGCATCAAGTTAAGAAAAAGTGGCGTAAGGAAGAAAGGAAATAAGAAAAAACTATTTTATATATTAAGTAATAAGGTTAGTAATTTATAGATCTTTCTAAAAAATCATCTTATCCTAGATAAGAATTTCCTAAAAAAATAAATGTAACAAATAAAATGCCAATCTTAAATATTGCTATGTTTCACGATAGCTTCTTAATTTGGCACGTATGGTTTGTTAAACACTTCCAGAATTACTCAAAACCGCTACAGACTATATCTTTCTGTATAATCTTTAAATGCACCTCTATTGGAGTCAAAATGTAGCTTCACACTGCCAATTGGCCCGTTTCTTTGTTTTGCAATGATCAGCTCTGCAATATTTCTAATTTTCTCCATTTTCTCTTGCCACTCTCGATGTTTATTACTTCCTTCATTTGGTTGCTTTCTTAATTCATAATATTCTTCTCTATAGAGGAACATTACTATATCTGCATCCTGCTCTATGCTTCCTGAATCACGTAAATCAGAAAGTTGTGGTTTTTTATCATCCCTTTGCTCAACAGAACGAGAGAGCTGTGATAGTGCAACAATGGGAATATTTAGTTCCTTTGCAATTGCTTTTAAACCCTGCGTCACTTCTGAGATTTCTTGCACTCTATTTTCACTACTCCTTTTTGTTGTTCCTCGAATTAATTGCAGATAATCTATAAATACCACCTCTACATTGTATAGTTGATATAGCAGTCGTATTCTGGTACGAAGGGCACTAATTGATAGAGCAGGAGTATCGTCTATTATGAAAGGTAATTCTGATAGATCTGTACTAGCATTAATGAATTCATGTAATTCAAAATCACTAATTCTCCCAGTCAGTGCCTTATAATAACCAATGCCTGAATCTATAGTAATCAATCTTGCGGTTAATTGCTCTGCTGACATTTCAAGTGAGAAAAAAGCTACGTAGTGTTGTTTATCTGTTCTTTTTTGCAAAATCTTACAAGCGTTAAGTGCGATGTTCAGTGCCAATGCTGTCTTTCCCATTGAGGGCCTTGCAGCTATAATTAACAGATCAGATTTCTGCAAACCACCAAGAAGCTGGTTTAGATCTTGAAGTCCGGTTGTAATACCTAGAGCCTCTGGGTTATTCTTCAGCTTGCTAATCTTCTCAACCACATCTTTAATTGAACTTGCAAGCTTTATGTATGTTTTCTCACCTTGCTTTTTTACTGCTAAATTGAACAATTTTGTCATTGCTTGCTCAATTTGTACCTGTGCAGGATTTTCGATGTCATAGTTATAACTATCGTCAATTGTCTCTTGTCCGAGCTTGATTAAGCATCTTCTTAAATAAGTATCACGGATTATTCTGGTCAAGCTATAGATATCAAGAGCAATACTTGCCTTCGCTGCAAGCTTTGCTAGGTACTCAACTCCACCACATTCGGCAAATGCTTTATCATTTTCAAAAAACATCTTAAGGCTTAGTTCATTGGCAACTATGCCGTGTTTTCTGGTTTTAGATATCTGGGTAAAAATGCTTTGATGTAGTGGATCGTAGAAATTGTCTGCTGCAATTATATCTTCAACTGCATCACAAATTCTATTATCACGAATCATTGCACCAATGAGCATTTGCTCTGCTTCTAAATTATGTGGCAATTTACATATTTCTTCTCTTGAATTAATAAGGTTAACTAATTCATTCATTTTAAGTTTTTAGAGTAATGATTGATTATTGTAGAATATTCAATCTCGACTTAAAAGAGAAAAAATTTGACTAATCCTGTGTTGCTTATAGCATTAAAATAGGCCCCTGTGGTGGAATGGTAGACACGGCAGACTCAAAATCTGTTGCTTGCAAGAGCATGCTGGTTCAAGTCCGGCCAGGGGCACTCAAACATTGGAAAGTGCTTTATGTTACACAAGTTTTTTAATCGTTCATTTGCCATTCTTTCTTCTATAAATGCTATTCAAAGGATAAAGAAAGATGAAAATGGAATATGTTACGTAACGGGACTTAGACGCTATTTGTCAGTGCTGCTTGATTTAATCATCATCGTTTTATTTTTACAGTTTTGCGGTCAGGCCTTAAATCAACTCTTTATGAGCTCGGAGAGCAGTAAAATATTAGGCCAAATTGCTGCAAAATATCAAATGCAGGTGCCACTATCTGCAGAGGAAACAGCAATGCAGAGTAAACTAATAAAGTTACTAGTTCTAAATCAGATAGTTCAATTTATTATGCTTTTTAGTTATGTAGCATATATGTGGATAAGATTTGGCGCTACACCTGGAAAATTCTTACTTGGACTTAGAGTTGTGAATGCACAAACTTTTGAAAAATTGACTCTGAAACAAGCAACAAAGAGGTTTTTTTCCTTCATATTGTCAACTGCACCATTATTCTTGGGTTTCATATGGGCAAGTTTCGATAAACGCTGCCAAACTTGGCACGATAAGATTGCAAATACAGCAGTTGTCACAAACAAAAGTCTTAAGTGTGATAAAATGAACTAAATTCGTTTAAAATAAGAAAATTTTAATAGTTTTATTGATAAATTTGATCAAATGCTTAATTAATGATATACTAAAATAGTAGGTAAAAAATATGCCAAGTATTACTCATGATCAAAGTATGGATTCTATTAGCGATAGTATTGTACATATTGATGATAATGAAATAAAAGAATGCGTAATTGAGGCACTAGAACCATTTAAGAACGAATTAGAAGCTCAAAGTTTTGACCTTAATGGGCTAGGAACTTCTGACCTAGTTAAAGCATGGAAGAAGATAGAAGATTTTAAAGGTGCTGAGTTAAAGGATGCTTCTGACCTTGCTGATCTGATAAAAGGGCAAATTGCAGAATTTGATGAAGAAAAATTATGGAAAATGTGTACCTTTAGCAAAATTTCCTATGGTGATGTGGATAGAAAATTAGAGAAAGGTAAATACAAAACTAAAAGGAAGTTTGAAGAAGAAGGTTATCAGATTATAAGATTTTACGATAATGAACTTATTGAAGATAAATATTGCTCAGATGTTGATTATAAATTAGAGCAACACGATGTTGGCTATGCTTTAACTGGTAAAAATTCATATAATCGAGATGCTGGTTATATTTTTATTAAAGATAACGAAGTAGATATAGCTTACCATGGCACTCGTGATTTAAATGATGTGAAGGAAGATCTGCGTGCTTCTTTAACTAAGTTGCCATTTTTGTCTGGAGATAATTATGTTCACTCTGGTTTTTACTCTCTATTCAAACGTTCTTGGCCCAGCGTACATAAAATATTACAAGGGCATGCTAATGATAAAGGATTAGCAATCAAAGATTTAAAAATCAATGTTACAGGCCATAGCATGGGAGGTGCTCTTGCTAGTATAACTGCTTTATGTCTTAATAAAACAGAAGGTGCTGAAGATGTTCATGTTGCAACTTTTGGCTCTCCAAGAGTGTTCTACAATGGTGCTGCTGAAGTTTACAATGAGTGTCTTGGACATAATACTATTAGAGTAGCTTGTCAATCAGATCCGGTACCATGTTTGCCACATGGTAATGCTGGTATGCACTATAAACATGTAGGTAAACCATTAAAATTAGAAACAGGTAAAACTCTGGAGTATTTAGAACTACACTATCATAAAATCGATACCTATTATAACCTTATTGAGAAAATAGAGCAGGAAAAATTTAAATCGGATAGCGAAGCATCTAAGTATCGTCATATTGCTTATATTTGTGGCCTATTTTACCATGCAGTTTTGTCATATGTTGATGTGGATGATAAGGAATTCTTTGAAGAAGTCAGAGAAGAAAATGAAGGCATTAAGCTTTCTGAGATACCAATTCAACGTGCTCCAAATTTAGAAGAGGAATTTAGACAAGGAAAACAAAAAGTAGCTCAGCTTACTAATGAAAAAATTCAACTAGAGGGAAGGTTAAATAGTATACAACAAAGTTTGGTTGGAAAAACTAAAGAGTTAGATGATGAAAAAGGAAAATTAACACAAGAACAACAGAAGACTAATCAACTCAATGATCAAGTAGATAAACTTACTGCAGAATTTAAAGGGACAAAAGATCAGCTTGCAGAAAACAAAGCAGAGTTGGATGAGCAAATTAGCAAAGTAACTAGGCTTAACGGTACTGTAGAAAAACTTGAAGAAACAAATGCTGGATTAGAAAGAAAGAATAGTAATCTGACTAATCAACTGAAGAAGCTTGAGAAAGCAAAAACTAAGCTAGAAGAAAAGGTAGAATGTGCAGAAAAAGAGCTAAAGGATGCTAGAGCTCAATTCAGAGAGAGTGAGGGAGGGCTAAGGGAAGTAAAAGCTCAACTTGAACAGGAAAATAGTAATTTGTCTAGTCAAGCAAGGGAGCTTGAAAGGAAATGTGAGCAAACAGAAGTTCAACTTGTAGCATCAAAGCAAAAATTAGCTGAAGAAACTAGTAAAGTCATGCAACTTAGCAAAGAATCTAATGAAGCAAGAGCTCAGCTTGAAAAGAAGAAAAAAGAGATTGGAAGGCTAAAAGATCAAGTAGATCAAATGACTATACAAAACAATCAATTGGAAGGGCGGCTGGATGATGCAAAGCAAGGTCTAATTGATAAAACTGATGAAGTAACCCGATTAACACAGGTTGCTGATACGCTAAATGGTCGGGTAGCTCAATTGACTACACAAAATGATCAGTTGGAAGGGCAGCTGAATGATGCAAGACAATCGTTCGCTGATCAAATAATGCAACGCGAAAATGAAAATAACGACTTAAAGACAAAGCTGCAAGAAATTGAAAACAAAAGTGAAGTACTAGAGAAGAGTCTACAGAAGCAATTTGAAAGCAAGAATGAAGAGCTAAGTGAAAAATTCTTGAAAGCAAGAACTTACAGTAAAAGGCAAGGTAATTATGCTTCTGTTTCTTTTGTATTATCTGGAGCACTTGCTGTTGGTACAAGTCTAACAATGGTTCATTTAGCAATGTGTGTTTCGCTTGCTGTAGCTGCATTAACTTTTCTTGCAGTAGGATGTTACTGTTCTTATAACGCAAATACCGCACTTAATAACGTTGAAATCGAAAATGGTAGTTATAGAATAGCTGCTTGAGTATTAATTTAAATATTCTTTATTGCTAGTTTTATATCATCACTTTAATTTGGTTGTATTTTACTAAAAAAACTTTAGATTTATTTTATAATCGATACTCAAATATGATTTGGAATTTATTGCAGACAGGGCAAAAGGAAGGCTATAAAATTGCGTATACCAATGCTCGTATTATTGACCCGGAAACTAAACTTGATATAAAAGGTTCATTATTGACTGAAGGGGGTAAAATTGTTGATTTTGGCGAATCATTATTTTCAACAAGTGGAGTTGATGAAATAATAGACTGTAAAGGGCTTGTTCTAATGCCAGGCCTTATTGACATTCACGTACATTTTCGTGAACCAGGTCAAGAGCATAAAGAAACTATACATACAGGCAGCAAATCTGCAGCTGCAGGGGGCGTTACAACTGTAGTTTGTCAGCCAAACACTGTTCCAGCGATTGATAGTGTTGTCTTGGCTCAGTATTTGAAATATAGAGCATTTGAAACTTCGCATGTGAATGTGGAATTTTACGCTAAAATCACCACTTCGGAAGAAAAATTAACTGAAATGGCACTCTTAAAGGAAGCAGGTGCAGTTGGGTTCACCGATGATGGTATGCCAGTTATGAATCCAATGATTATGAGACAGGCACTGCTTTATTCAAGTATGCTTGGTGTTCCTATTGCTCAACACGCAGAGGATTTGAATCTATCTGCTGGTGGCGTAATTAACGAGGGTAAGATTTCTGAAGAATTGGGAGTAAAGGGAATCTTGAGTGCATCGGAATCGGTTATGGTAACTCGTGATATACTGCTAATGAAGAACATAGAAAATGTACACTACCATATTTTACATGTCTCTTCAAAAGATTCACTTGATGCTATTAAACGTGCAAAAGATTTGGGGTTAAATGTTACATGTGAAGTAACTCCTCATCACTTTACTTTAACTGAAGATATAGTAAAGCAACATGGAGCAATCGCAAAAATGAATCCGCCACTTCGTACAGAGGAAGATCGTTTAGCTATGATTGAAGGTTTAAAGACAGGTGTGATTGATTGTATTGCAACCGATCATGCTCCGCATGATCTTAGTTCTAAAGATTTGCCACTTGAAAATGCTGCATTTGGTATTGTTGGCCTTGAAACAATGCTGCCCATTTCACTTGAACTATATCACAGTGGACAAATGGGTCTACTTGATGTGCTTGCAAAATTGACATATAAGCCTGCAGATATCATACATGTGCCACGTGGCCGCATACAGAAAAACCTTGCAGCGGACTTAATTTTAGTTGATTTGGATCATGAATGGAAAATTAAAGTTGACAACTTTGCTAGTAAATCAAAAAATTCCCCTTTCGATGGACGCAAAGTGAAAGGGCGCGTAATACGTACCGTTGTGTCTGGCAAAACTGTATATTTACAGAAGGATTAGTTATCATACAGTTGCGTTCTCAATTTCAATCAATTGTAAATATTCAATATAAGTGGTAAAATATAGCCACTGAATAAAAAATATATGCTAATTAGTACGACATCGGAGCTGGAGAATGCATGTGAAGAATTGATGGCAAAAGATCCAAAATTTATAGCAGTGGACACAGAGTTTATTAGAAACAATTTAACCTACTATCCTAGATTATCACTAATTCAAATTTCTTACGGAGAGAAGAGTTTTATTGTAGATGTGTTAGTACCGGGAATTGACTTATCGCTTATTAAGAAAATAATGCTGAATCGAGAAATAACCAAAGTTTTTCATAGTTGTCGGCAAGACATAGAATCCTTACTCACCGTGCTTAAATGTGTTCCTACTCCCATTTTTGATACCCAAGTTGCTGCTATGTTTTGTCATTATTATCACGACTTTATTGGTTATTCAAAAGTAGTAGAGCAATATCAGGGGGTAGCGCTGGATAAAATTAAAGCTAAAAATTCAGACTGGTTAAAACGGCCATTATCTGAGGATCAATTAGATTATGCAGTAAATGACGTGATACACCTATATGACCTACACCAAATATTGTGCAATAAACTTGAAGAAAATAATAGGATAGGCTGGTTTCAAGAAGAGATGGAATCAATAGTTGATGTTAATAAGTATTTGCATAATCCAAAAGATGCATGGAAGAGGATTAAATTTAATTATGAAGCAAATCCAAGGTTGATGTTAACTGTTAAAGCAGTTAGTGAGTGGCAAGAGACCTTAGCACAGCGTTACAATATAAATCGTAATAAGGTAGTCAATAATGCTGTAATAATTGGTCTTATTGAAAAAAATGTGGAGCGTATTGACGAGGTTTTAGATGACCTTAAGAGAAACACAAAAAATATAAAAGAGGAAGATTTATTAGAATTTATGAATATTTTCAATGAGAATGAGAAGGAGTTTGTGCAGCAAAATTATACTCTGTCGGATAATTATGATAAATCTGTCTTTGATATACTCTCGATTATTTTAGAGAGCAAATGTAAGGAAAATAACATATCGAGAAAGTTAGTTTCGTCAAAAGATGAGTTAGCTGGATCAATATCTGGGAAGATAGATAAATTGTTCAAGGGATGGAGATATGATTTTTTCGGCAGATCAGTAGAATCGTTTTTGAATGCAGGCTCAAGGTTTGAAATTTTAATGGTAAAATCTGCTGATAGTACAGCTAAAATTCGGAGTAATCTTGTGGAGAATAACCGTATCACGTGTTGAGGTCTAACGAGTTTATTATATCTTTCACTTGAGAAAGAACATTTGCGCTGGTATCGATGATAAAGTCGCTCATTTGCTTTTTTTCTTCAATAGGGAGCTGAATACTAGACATTAGATCCAGCTTTTTTTTATCCATATTACGCTCACTAATCCTTTGAGCTTGCACAACGCTATCTGCATGGATAAAAACAATAAAATCGCAATACAAATGGAATCTCGTTTCCAGCAGGAGTGGAATGTCTAGAACTAGAAGTTTTCTGTTGTTTTCTTTCTCATGAGCAATAAAAAATTCTAATTCATTTTGCACAGCGGAATGTACTAAAGACTGGAATTGCTTCCAATTTTCATCATGTGCTAAAAAATATTTAGACAATACTGTTCTATCAATTTTTCCATTTACTACTACCCCAGGAAATTTTTCTTCTGCATAACTTATTATGTTTTTGTCCACTTTATAAAGCTGGTGTACGACAGAGTCAGCATCAAACAAAGCGGCACCAAATTCTTTAAAGCAATTGGCTACAAAGCTCTTTCCGACTGCAATTCCACCTGTTAGACCTATTATCATATATCAAAGACTTCTTAAAAAGAATATGTGTCGTAGCTGTTATGTCTACTTAAAACTGAATTTGTGTGCATTAAAAGAAAAGCTATTATTTTTTTAGCAATCAAGTAAAATAGAGTGAAAGATTAAGAGGAAATTTTGAAAAATAAGATAAAAAAGATAGCAATTTCAGGGAAGGAAGTATGGCCAATCATCGAGGGCGGCAAAGGCATTGCAGTCAGTGATGGAAGGTCAAGTGGAGCATTTGCTGCAGCAGATGCTGTTGGTACGTTTTCTGGTGCAAATGCTAAACTTATTGATGACAATGGTGAGTTGGTGCCGCTGATTTATAGAGGTAAAACAAGAAATGAAAAGCATGAGGAATTAATTAAGTATAGTATTGAGGCTGGAGTTAGTCAAGCAAAAATAGCGAATGAAATATCAAAGGGCCGTGGAAGAATACATATGAATGTGCTTTGGGAAATGGGAGCAGCAGAACAAGTCCTTCATGGCATATTAGAAAAAGCAAAAGGTTTAGTTCATGGCATCACTTGCGGTGCTGGTATGCCTTACAGGCTTGGAGAAATTGCAGCTAAATATCAAGTTTATTACTACCCTATTATCTCATCGGCGCGCGCTTTTAAAGCGTTGTGGAAACGTGCTTACCAAAAAATATCTTCTTTTTTACTTGGTGGAGTAGTATATGAGGATCCGTGGCTTGCTGGTGGTCACAATGGACTCAGTAATAGTGAAGACCCAGAATTACCGCAGGCTCCATTTGAAAGAGTTGCAGAGCTTAGATCTTTCATGAATGAGGTCGGTCTTTCTGAAACGCCAATTGTTATGGCGGGGGGAGTGTGGAATTTGAAGGATTGGGAACATTGGTTTGACAATTTACAAATCGGACCAATAGCTTTTCAGTTTGGCACTCGTCCACTTTTAACAAAAGAAAGTCCGATTTCTACAGAATGGAAAAAGAAGTTACTTACTTTAGAAGAAGGTGATGTATTTTTAAACAAATTTAGTCCAACAGGATTTTACTCATCTGCAGTAAGAAATAGCTTCATATATGAGCTACAGGAACGAAATTCACGTCAAATGAAATTTTCAGAAAATGTGAGTGGAGAGTTTAATAATGAATTTGCAATGGGTAGCAGAGGTAGAAAGATTTACCTCACTGCAAAAGACAAAGAGCTAGCAAATGCATGGATTAAAGCAGGGTATACAGAGGTAATGAAAACTCCAGATACAACTGTTATTTTTGTGACGCCAGGCAAATTTGCGGAAATAAGACAAGATCAAATTAATTGCATGGGATGTTTGAGCCATTGTCTGTTTAGCAATTGGAAAGATCATGGTGACCATTCAACAGGGCGAAAGCCAGATCCACGGAGTTTCTGTATACAAAAGACACTGCAAAACATTGTACATGACGGCAATGTTGAAAATGAACTCATGTTTTCTGGGCACAATGTGTACAAATTTAAGCAAGACCCATTTTATAAAAATGGTTGCATACCGACAGTAAAAGAATTGGTAGATAGAATATTGGTTGGTTTATGACTAACTTGACAAGAAGACATTATTCTATATAATTTATAGTAATAATTGTTTATTAATTTAATCTTAATTTGAGGGGAATATCTATGCGCGATAGTGTTTTAAAAAGGTACGCACTTGCCTATATAAAAGAAAATGGCAGTGATAAGAATGTTCAAGAATTTTTACGTTCTCGTGGTATGCAAAATATTGAGAACTGGAGTGATAAAAATTTTGAAAATGCGTATAAGGAATTTAGGCGCTATAACCCAACTAATGAACACAATATAGGAAGTGATCGACGTGATAGTAGGCAACAACCTACAAGCCCTCAGGTTACACACGTACATGTACACAATAATAGAGGTTTAGATTTTTGGGATTATTTACTACTTAGCAACCTGTTTAGTGGTCATACTACAGTGATAAATAACCTTGGTTCCGGTAGCAGTAACCAGCCATGCAGAGAAGATAAGAAAAAAGACGCAGAAGACAACAGGAAATTATTAGCTTTAGGGATAGTAGCTGTAGTTACGTGTGTTGCTTTCCATGCTTTAATGTGTGTTTGGTACAACAGCAGCGAAAAAACGGCTAGAAAATCAGAAAAGGTAGATTACCTGGATAATAAACTTAAAATGTTCAGAAATATAGAATTTGCAGTTGGTGCAATTTCTTTAGCAGCTTTGGTAGGTTGCGCTATTAACCCAGTCTTACCAGTTTGGGGTTTAGTCATTCTTGGTATTAATTCTCTTGTATGTTTTGCTGGTGGTGTGGCTTTTCATATGAAACATGAGAAAGAGTCAGAAAATATTAAGAAGGCTGAAGAAGCGGTAATTAACTATCATAAATCAGAACCTGGATATGATTTGGGAGATTCTTCTAATCTTGAACCACCACCTCCTTACTCTCCTCAAGATCCTAATACTGCTTCAAGTGCTCCTTCTTATGATGGCACACCTGGGTATGCATTTGGTGATCCTAATGCGACACAACAGTTTGGAGGTTGTGCTGCTAAACCATAAGTTACTAATCGAGAATACCGCTGCAACGCGCAGCGGTATAATGGATTTTCAGATTGCTTGTCTGGTAGGATATGTATTGATTTTTATTACTAGTGCAGATACGATAAAGCTTTAAACTAGTACAAAATGGAGCAATTTGAGAGCTTTTACATCACTACGCCAATATATTACGTAAACGACAAGCCACATATCGGCCACGCATATACTTCCCTTATCTGTGATGTTACAGCTAGATTTATGAAATTAGCTGGAAAGAACGTCAAATTTACTACTGGTACAGATGAACATGGACAAAAAATTGAAAAAGCAGCTAAAACAAAGGGAATAGAGCCAAAAGAATTTACAGATGAAATAAGTGTTACGTTCAGAAAATTAGCTGAGCTAATGAACTTTAATTCTGATGATTTTATCCGCACCACAGAAGAACGTCATGAACAAGCAGTTATAGCTCTATGGAATAGGCTTGAAGAGAGAGGGCAAATATATCTGGATTCTTACTCAGGTTGGTATTCAGTTCGTGACGAAGCGTTTTATCAGGAATCAGAGTTGATAGATGGCAGAGCACCAACAGGCGCTGAAGTTCAGTGGATAAAAGAAGAGAGCTACTTTTTTCGTTTGTCAAGTTGGCAAAATAAATTACTAGAGTTATACGAAAATCATCCGAATTTCATCTTTCCTGAGAGCAGAAAAAACGAGGTGGTATCGTTTGTAAAATCAGGACTTACTAACCTTTCGATTTCTCGTACTAGTTTTAATTGGGGAATAAAAGTACCAGGGAATGACAAGCACGTAATTTATGTTTGGATAGATGCGCTCACTAACTATCTCACGTCAATAGGCTTTCCTAATATAGAAGATGAGGAATATAAGAAGTTTTGGACAAACTCCTTCAACATTCATGTGATCGGTAAAGACATATTGCGTTTTCACGCTGTATACTGGCCAGCTATTCTTCTTGCAGCAGATTTACCACTGCCAAAGCAAATTGCAGTTCATGGTTGGTGGCTAAACGAGGGGGAAAAAATATCCAAATCCCTTGGTAACGTTATAGATCCAATTAATCTTGCAGAAGAGTTTGGTGTTGATCAACTACGCTATTTTCTCCTTCGGGAAGCAAGTTTCGGTCAAGATGGTAATTTCAGTAAGAAGAACATGATCAGCCGCATAAACTCAGAGCTGGCAAACAATATAGGCAATTTAGTGCAAAGAACAATTTCATTTCTGCACAAGCAATGCTTTGGAGTTGTACCAGTGGTCGATCGCAATTTGCTTAAAGATGATGAGAGTTTACAAAATTGCAAAGCCATAATTGATCAAGTAATGGATCATCTATCAAAGTATGAATTTAACCAGATTATACTCCTGATTATCAATATCTCTTCCAAGGCCAATGCTTACATAGATAAAAGTGCACCCTGGACACTCAGTAAAACCGATAGAGAGCGCATGAATTTAGTGATTTATAAATTACTCGAATATATCAGAATAATTGGTATTTTATTGCAGCCAATTGTTCCAAAGTCAGCAGAAATAATACTTGACCAATTACAGACTCCAAAAGAACAACGTGATTTAAAATCTCTGTGCAACGCATGTGTAAGCTTAGGTGTTACATTACCTAAGCCTACGCCGATTTTTTTGAGGTTTGATATTTAAAGAACCCTTAGTAAACCAGGCTGAATTGGTCGTTGTGTAGTTAATTTGCTTAGTTCAACAGAATCAACAAAGGTACCTTGCTGTTTTGATGTGTTTATACCGTTGTCTACTTTGGAAGAAATGACTTTATTTTTGTTTTGATCAAGCTGCTTTATGATCTCGGCTACAGGAGGATTTGATGAATCTTCTACCTCACCTGGTTTTGTTGAAGAAGAAGCTGAATATGGATAATTATCCCTATTCTTCATTTTCTCTTGTTTTATATTATCACACTGAAAAGACATAGAATCTTGGGATGTATCCCACTCTTCATCATCAGATACATTACTACTATTGCTCAATAAATTATTACTAGGGCTATTTAGTAATGGATTTTCACTGGACATTATATTCTTTAATACTATTGGTAAGTTTAGCGGTTTTACGGGTTTCTTTAGCTCTTTATTGAACGTTTTCTTTGGTTCTGTAGGTAATCCTTCAAAACTATCAAGAGAATCATCTTGTGCGTCTAAGGAATCTAGCTGTTCATATTGACAATACATTTTCTTTCTTCGTCCTAGAACTGTTCTTTTCAAACGATCATTCATATAATCTCCTTGTTGCATACTCTCGCTATTGCTTGACTTCTTTGCTTCCTGTTCTTTTAACCTCTTCTTCTCAATCTCGTCACGCTTTTCCTTGCTCATGAGGTTTTTTCCTTGTTTTATTTCTGCAAACAAAGCATCAATTGCAGGCCCAGAAGGGAAATTATTCCCTAAAGATGGAGGAGGAGGTGGCGGTACAATGGGTGTTTCAGGTATTACTGGAAATGATGGTGTAGGAGTATTGCTGTGTTCAAGTCCTTTTGCTTTCTGTAAATCTT
>NZ_JBNRJY010000434.1:0-341 GCF_059414725.1 Wolbachia endosymbiont of Tuta absoluta | reverse complement strand
AAAGAAAGAGTATAATGTTTTTCCTTGTCTTAAAGTATATAATATCTATAATAATTATAAACAGTGTTTGCTCTTCAAAAACGGATACTAACTTGCGTAGGTATAAATTTGTCGTGTCGGCTTACAAGTAGTGTAGACTGACAAACATTGAACAATTTTGGGACGAATAGTACCTACATGCCTCACTTACCTAACCTAAATTTTAGTTTCATATGTGGATGCATCATTAGCGTTTGTACGTAAACTTGTAAGTACTACTTTTTGTAAATTGGTGCTGTTAGCATTCCTTAAACAATAAAATAAATAATAAGTTGAGCGGTTGTGTTGGTTGACATTAATTG
>NZ_JBNRJY010000433.1:0-821 GCF_059414725.1 Wolbachia endosymbiont of Tuta absoluta | reverse complement strand
ACAACTTTTGTTTCGGAACCATGCCTGTATCTCTAATAGTTTAGCTGGGCTCCTGGTGGTACACCTGGTGGTCTACATAAGGTACTCCAGATCGATCTATAGATTGCTATATGAAAATACTTCTATAGAAGATACTATTTCTGTTCTTGTAAATTAGTTTTATATTTCGGTATATTGTGAAATTTTTATATAAATTAATATCAACATGGTGGCTATCTGGCACGGTAAAACACATGCCAGGTACTATAGGCAGCTTGGCTGCTTACCCAATTGTTCCTATATTACTCAATGACAGAATTTTAGGTACAGCAATTATTTTTTTTTTATTCTTAGTTGGATTATGGTCTACAGGCAATTATATACAACATTACAAAGCTCCGCATGATCGATCTACTCGCAATGGCTGCAGCAGTGACTACTGTGATTTCATCATATTCTTCCGTAAGGATGTGTCTCGGACGGTGTTTAAAACGCGCTGTGTCGCGCTACACTGGGGAACTTGGATAAATAATGTTACAAAACATGTCGCGACATTACATGATAACGCGCCTTTATCTTTTTAAGCCGTAAAATCAGTAGATTTCGCTTTTTCTGACAAATATACTCGTACTTCATTCAGATTCAGTTCAGGGTAGTATTTGATTGCTGTTTTTCTGATCCGATTGCGCTCTGCCAGCCCCGCCAGAGATGAAGGCGTGATGTGTGTTTCGTAACCTATAGATATTTATAGTATTACTAGATAGCGTATACTCTGTCCCAGTAGGTATTTAATAGAATGTAAACAAACTAGATAAGGAAAGACAACAATGCCGTGCGGCAAA
>NZ_JBNRJY010000432.1:0-449 GCF_059414725.1 Wolbachia endosymbiont of Tuta absoluta | reverse complement strand
TGTCATCCCAGTCCTCTCTTCTGTCATCCCAGTGCTTGACACTGGGATCTCATTTTATTTTATAATTTCATCATATAAATCAGCCCAATTTGGATTTTCCCTTTCAACTAAATCAATTTTCCATTCTCTTTTCCAGCTTTTCAAAAGTTTTTCTCTGTTCAGAGCTGAACCTACATCTTGAAATACCTCAAAATAAACTAATTTCTGCACATTGTACTTTGATGTGAAGCCAGAAATAACTTTATTTTTATGTTCCCAAATTCGTTTAGTTAGATTTGACGTTATACCTATATACAGAGCCTTATTGTGCTTGCTTGTAAGTATATAAACATAATAACTTTTCATATCTAGTAAATAAATTTACTAGATCGATCATTCAAATGATGAAATTTTATCCACCTTTTTGGTCAATTTGTATAATCCAGTTAACACACCACCAGCGCAAATTT
>NZ_JBNRJY010000431.1:0-221 GCF_059414725.1 Wolbachia endosymbiont of Tuta absoluta | reverse complement strand
AGAAACAATCGTGGAATGCTATATGCATATAGGTACGTCACAACTTTTAGCAGTTTTTATTTTGTGAATCAGTAACAAGCTATAGACATGAAAAGACAGGAAGTAGGTAGGAGATATCCGAACAGTGTTATCATGAAATACGATTCATTTACGTAAAATAGTGTAGCGGATCGATCATTATATACTTCAGAAAAAATGTTATCATCACTATTTTCATTTTT
>NZ_JBNRJY010000430.1:0-5414 GCF_059414725.1 Wolbachia endosymbiont of Tuta absoluta | reverse complement strand
GCCTGTAGTTTGACAGGTCCCCTATATGAGAACAATATACACAGGTTTTCCTGGACCAGCACAGTTTGATCGATCCATCGAAGGTGTAAAAGAATTGAGAGCTTTTGCAACTAATGATGGTGCTCACATGATAATCGAATTTAGAACAGAGTATAATAATAAAGAAGTGCTCGATAATGTCCGTTCAAAGCTTTTAAACATAAAATCAAAATTACCTATTGAAGCAGAATCTCCGATAATCAATGAAATAGACTTGAGCTTATTTCCGATACTAAACGTTGGCTTGATTGGTAATTTGCCGGAAAGAACTTTAACTGAAATAGCACGCAAACTAAAGAAAGAAATAGAATCTCTGCCAAATGTTCTTAAAGTTGAAGTAGCAGGTATGCGTAAAGAAACAGTGGAAGTTATAATTGAGCCCACAGTTCTAACAAAATATAACATTCAATCAAATGAGATATTTCAAGCTATATCAAACAACAACAGATTGGTAGGAGCCGGATCACTAGAAAATGATACCGGTAAATATTCGATTAAAATATCAGGGTTATTAAAAGACATAGAAGATATTATGAATATTCCTATTAGATCTCAAAGTGATGCAGTTTTGAGAATCAAAGATATAGCAAAAGTATACCTTGGGTTTGAGGATCACCAAGGATTTGCTCGTATTAATGGACTACCTAGCATTGTACTAGAAATTTCAAAACGTAATGGAAAAAACATAATAGACACGGTAAATCAAGTAAAATACTTAATGGACAAAGCAAAAGATCAATTACCTGAAAATTTAAAAGTAGTTTATTTGAATGACCAGTCAAAAAATGTACGTGATGTGCTTGACGACTTGGAAAATGGTATAATATTTGCCGTATTACTAATATTAACCATAATAATGCTCTTTATGGGAACAAGGGCTGCTATTCTTGTTGCACTATCAATACCTGGCTCCTTTCTAATAGGAATAATGGCTCTTTACCTCATGGGTATTACTCTAAATATAGTTGTGCTCTTCAGTTTAATTATGGCAGTTGGCATGCTGGTTGATGATGCAATTGTAATCAGCGAATATGCTGATAGAAAGATGATTTGTGGCATGGATAAAGTAGAAGCCTTTTGCACCTCAGTTCATGATATGTTTTATCCAGTTTTATCATCAACATTGACTAAATTAGCAGTGTTTTTCCCTCTGTTACTCTGGCCCGATACAGTCGGTAAATTTATGCAGTACATACCAATTACAATAATTCTAACTTTAACTGGATCGCTAATTATGGCTTTGGTTTTTATACCAACGCTTGGTGCAATATTTGGTAAACCTTCAATAACTTCAAAAAAAGAAATAATAAGAATGAGTGCTATAGAAAGTGGTGAGGTAAAAAATACTGGGCTTATAATAAGAACTTATGTACGTATGTTAGAGAAAGTCTTAGATCACCCCAAAAAATTTGTATGTGTTGTTGTGTTTGTTTTATTTTTGTCTAGTATATTATATTTTACTTTTGGTCCTGGATTAAAGTTCTTTCCGAATGTAGATTCAGATAACATTTTAATCAGCGTTAAAGTAAAAGAAAGCTTATCAGCCAAAGAACGAGATTTGATACTTAAGAAAGTAGAAGAACGTATTTTGGGTGTTGAAAAGGAAATTTATGTTTTTTATGCTCGATCAGGAAAATTTTCAGACAACGTTATTGCCAAAATTCAATTGGAACTTGTAGATTGGCGCTGCAGGCGCAAAGCTACGCAAATACTAAATGATATAAGGAGTAGTGTACAAAACATAAAAGGAGTAATAATTGATGTACAGGAACAAAAGTCAGGACCATCAGCTGACAAGCCAATACAAATTAACTTAAGCGGAAGTGCATCCAACTTGAATTCAGTAGCAGAGAAAATCCTAAAAATTATGGACCAACCTTCATCTGGATTTATAAATATTCAAGATAGTAGATCAGCACCTGAAATAGAGTGGAATATGAGTATTGATAAGAGTAAGGCTACAAGCTCTGGAGTAAGTGTTGCAACCATCGGTGATTTTATAAAGATGGTTACAAATGGAGTATTAATTGGAAAATATAGACCAAATAACACAGATGAAGAAATTGATATTGTACTACGCTTTCCCAGAAAGAATCGCAACATGAAAACTATAGATAACCTTTTTATTAATACAGCAAATGGACCATATTCTATGAGTAGCATAGTGAAATACGTTCCCGAAAAAAAGGCAAATAAACTAAGTAGGATTGATGGATCACGCACAGTAACAATCTCTGCTGACGTTGATACTGGCTATCTTGTTGATGAAAGAGTTAAGTTCATTCAAAATTCGATTACTCAAGACTGTAGTAAAGGAGTAAAGATTGATTTCAAAGGTGATAAGGAAGATCAACAAAAATCAGGAGCATTTTTATTAAAGGCTTTTATATTAGCAATTACATTGATGATATTGGTGCTAGTGGCACAGTTTAACAACATATACTATACATTTATCGTAATGACAGCAGTGTTTTTATCAACAACATGTGTATTTTTCATTTTCTTTCTTATTCAGAAAGTTTTTGTAGTTGTCATGTGTGGAGTGGGGATAATTGCTTTAGCAGGAATTATAGTGAATAATAATATACTATTGCTTGATGCCTTTCATCAGCAAATTAAGGTGCGCAAAAATAACATTAAGCAATGTATAATAAACGCTTCAATTTCTCGCATCAGGCCAATACTACTTACCGTTGCAACTACAGTTCTTGGTTTAATACCGATGATTACTAGGTTAAATATCAGTTTTTTTACGCTACAAATCACATATGATGCTCCATCAAGCCAGTGGTGGGTTGATATTTCAGCAACCATAGCAAGTGGAATATTGGCTGCAACGGTCTTAACTTTATTCTTTACTCCGGCATTGCTTATCATACAAAGACATGAAAAAACTTGACTTAAATTAGCAATCATTTAACATTTAAGATAGCGTTCTTTACCTGTTGAAGCTATAATTATAACTAATTAAATTGGATTTATTTATATGATTGCTAATCGTAAAAGCAGTGTTAAGCAGAAAAGCAACAAGAATAACATAGTTGGAAGCCTTGATGTAATAAAAACAGCGGGAGAGCTCTCACTTCAAAAAGGTTTGGATTTTAATATTATAATAAATGCACTTAAAAGTGCTATCGAAGCAGTAGCTCAACAAAAGTATGGTAGCAAAAGTAAAATTGTAGTTAATATAGATAGAAACACAGGCAAAGTTACCTCATATAGACAACTAAAAGTCATTAATGATGAATCAAATGAAAATGAGTGTGACTTAATTAAGTTGACACAAGCTAAGTTAATAAAAGAAGATGCAAAAGTTGGAGATACTATTAGTGAGTTGATTTCTCTTAACACTGATCTTGTTTCAGCAAGAATTGCCCAGCAAAAGATTTCTGAAATAATCAAAAATGAAGAGTTAAAAAAGCAATATGAGGAATTTAAAGATAAGGTAGGAGAAATGAGGTATGGCATCGTTAAACAAGTAGAATATTCAGATCTTATTATAGACATAAACGGAATTGGAGCATACCTCCCTTTACGAAACTTAATTGGTGGTGAGTCATTTCGTGAAGGCGATAAGGTTAAAGCTTACATACAGGCTGTTAAGCGCTCTGACGATGGACGTCAAATCATTCTTTCTAGGACTCATGAAGGCTTTTTAGAGGCATTGTTGAATCAAGAAGTACCAGAAGTTGCTGACGGATTGATAACAATTAAAGGTATAGCTAGAGACGCTGGTTCAAGATCTAAAGTTGCTGTTTTTTCATCTGATAAGAATATCGATCCAGTAGGTGCTTGCGTTGGAGTTAAAGGAGATAGAATAAAAACTATTATACACGAATTAAACGGTGAAAAAATCGACGTCATACATTACTCATCAGATTTGGGTCAATTTGTTATTAAAGCCATTACTCCTGCAGAAGTATCAAAGGTCATTATTGACGAAAATGAAAATTGTATAGAGTTAATAGTTGCTGAAGATCAATTGAGTTTAGCTATAGGAAAAAAGGGTCAGAATGTAAGATTAGCTTCAGAGCTTGTTGGATGGAAAATTGAGATATTAAGCACTCAGCAAGAATCAGAAAGAAGAAACAAAGAATTTAGTCAATGTTCAGTTTTATTTGCTGAAGCTTTAAACTTAGAAGAGATTATGGGCCAATTATTGGTAACAGAAGGTTTTTCAAGTGTAGAAGATATATCTAACACTTCAATTAAGGAACTTGCTTCAATAGAGGGCTTCAATGAAGATATTGCAAATGAACTTCATAATAGAGCAAATAATTACCTGAAAGCAGAGAATGATAGAAAAATAGAAGAGCTAAAAAATTTAGGTATGGAAGACGATGTAATCAACTTAGCCTTATCAATAGATAATAAAATTGCTCTTAGTAAACATAATATTAAAACTTTAGAGGACATAGCAGATTTATCAAATTATGAGTTTTGTAGCATACTCTCTTCCTCAACTAATAATAAAGACAATCTAAAAGATACAGCAGATTTAATAATCATAGAAGCACGTAAAAAGCTTGGATTAATATAAAAACAATATGAATAATGAAGATATCAGTAATAAAAAATTAACCCTACAAGGCTTAAGCAAGCTTAAATTAGACATTAATTTAAACTCTTTAGATAGTCAAAGTACTGGTACTACAATAGTAAAAAAAAGAAGAAAAATTCATTCTGCAGAAGAATATAGTTTATTTGACGAGAGTAAATTAGGCTCTTTAACTGAAAAAGAACAAATTTCCCGCATTAATGCTGTACAGAATGCTACTTTGCTGAAAGAAAGGAATCAGAGAGAACAAGAAGAGAAAATAAAAAAAGAAGAAAGCAATCAAGAAGCTGAAGATAAAAATGAATCACACTCTGTACCTAAAGAAATAAATAAGGAAGTTTTAAGTAATACTAACTCAGTTGAACAAAAAGAAGATAGTATTGAATATGAGAACAATGATAAAAAGTCTTTTAAAGCTAGCAAAGATATATACTCTAAGCATTCTAAGCTAGTAATTACACAGGCAATAGATGAAAGAAATGAATACCTCCCTGTATTTAAGCAAAAATTTGGTATAAGAAGTAAACAATCAAAGTTTACTAAGGGTAAAAATATATCAAGAGAAGTTATTATACCAGACAAAATAACTATCAGGGAGTTATCTATTCGTATGGCAGAAGATAGCAAGAATGTGCTAAAAATGCTCAAAGAAGAAGTTGGGGAGAGCTATAGAGTAGATGATCGATCCAATATACAAGCCTTTTAATTATCCTTGGGCATATGATGCATGGTTGCAGCAACAAAGGATACACTGGATACCTGAAGAAGTTCCGCTTGCTGATGATGTGAAAGATTGGAAAACTAAACTTTCGAATGT
>NZ_JBNRJY010000429.1:0-240 GCF_059414725.1 Wolbachia endosymbiont of Tuta absoluta | reverse complement strand
GCTTGTCATGTATTTATTACTAATGGATATTTATATACCTTCTGTCATCCCAGTGCTTGACTACTTGGATCCAGACAATTTAATTGCAAATGCGTAAACTTTCTCCATGGTCGTCCTTTGTAGATTTGCTGTCACTTTTATTTTACTTATCTAAGTTCGGTCTATTAATTAAAGCAGTATCTCAAGATCGCTCTCAAGATCGATCTCAGAGTTGAGAGCAGTTTATTAATACGGGCCTTA
>NZ_JBNRJY010000428.1:0-329 GCF_059414725.1 Wolbachia endosymbiont of Tuta absoluta | reverse complement strand
GGGGAGCCCGTCAACAATGTCGAAGCGAGGTAGGGGAGGTTCCGCTGGGAACAAATTTAGGATGTCGCTGGGTCTACCTGTGGCGGCTACAGTGAACTGTGCCGACAATACAGGAGCTAAGAACCTTTATATCATTTCGGTGAAGGGGATCAAGGGCCGCCTTAACCGATTGCCATCAGCTTGTGTTGGTGATATGGTCATGGCGACAGTTAAGAAGGGAAAACCTGACCTCAGGAAGAAGGTGCTACCTGCTGTGATTGTTAGGCAGCGCACGCCCTGGCGCCGCATGGATGGTGTCGTCATGTACTTCGAAGACAATGCTGGTGTCT
>NZ_JBNRJY010000427.1:0-652 GCF_059414725.1 Wolbachia endosymbiont of Tuta absoluta | reverse complement strand
CAACAACTTGATTCATATCACCACCCTACTTAAGGTAATTTAAGTATAGCATAAACATTACTAACTTTGCAACTTTATTAACTTAATACCAACTGTCAAACCTTGGTATTCCTTAGAATAGAAATCGGCCTCGATCGATCCTTCGTTTCAGATAGAATTTCAAGCAACTCATCATTGGACAAGAAGAACATTCTTGGGAAGAAAAGACGCTTCTTCTCCAAATATGCATTGAGTCCTCTCTGCACCATATCAAGTAGGTTGTTACTTTTCTTCATACGGTCTAACATCTTTTCAATGGTGATAACGTCCAAGATTCTTGGCTCTAGGAAAACAGCTTTCATTATTTCACGCCAAGTCTGGAAAAAAAATTGTTTATTTATATCGTAAATAATTCATTTCACCAAATTTCTGACACTGTTTATCTTTTTTCAATAATACCTTATCAACGGCGGCAAATCTTCTCCCTTCTTCAGGTATCTGTTGCTGAATATCAGGAGAGGAGAAAATTGGTTCCAAATACATCCACGTTGCTTGTACCTTAAGCCATTCATCCAGGATTTCTTGTAATAGGAGAAGTTTGCCCTCCCAATCACTATTATTAGCAGTAATTTATTAATTAATTATATAATATAAAATCGCAATGAAATACCAT
>NZ_JBNRJY010000426.1:0-468 GCF_059414725.1 Wolbachia endosymbiont of Tuta absoluta | reverse complement strand
ATTTATATAGGTTGTTCTCGAAAGCCCTCGACCTTTCAATTTTGTTATATTAAAGAAAGCAAAAAGCTATTGCAAATACTTCCGCATAAATGTTAATGAAATAATGACAGCTTACGTAAAATCCTAATGTGAACTAACAATGTTTAAATACAAACCATTTCTATTTTTGTAACTAGTGTAACATCTATGTAAATATTTTTTTTTACATGTATGTGTATTGTACGATGAATCCTAATGTCACATTTATACAATTAAAAATACAGCAACTGATCTTGCCTCAAATCACTTGGGTAGGTTAAATAATTTAAAAATAATGTTTTGAAATTTCGAACATGATCGATCACTATGAACGTAGTGTGTCGAATTTTATATTTAAAAAAATAATTGACATTGCTAATGCTAGCAGTGTTATGCGTATAACTCCTACTACTATATCACGTTATAAGGACAATGGGGAAGAGGCAATAG
>NZ_JBNRJY010000425.1:0-932 GCF_059414725.1 Wolbachia endosymbiont of Tuta absoluta | reverse complement strand
ATGAATAAGCAATTTCCTTTTTGTTTCGTGTATAATTTGGAATGAATACTTTGGATTTGTTATTAAAACTTTCCACTTTCGTGTATTTTGGTTTACTTTAAGGCGAGTGTACCCGTGAACGACCTCGACAGTGGCGCCACTTCACAAAAAAAAATTGTTCTCTCCTGTCGAGGTCTCTTTTTCCACTGTCGAGGTCCGGCTACACTCGCCTTAAGGGATTTTGTATCTCGTGTTTCTGTGAGTGGAAACATAGTAAATGATCGATCAAAAACCCATAAAGGTAATATCAGACGTACATTTTGATAAATAAAATGCGCAATCACAGTGCCTATGAATGGTAACATTATGTTTGGTAACTTATAAATAAAAAAGTTCGACCAAAAAACATTATCAGAGCACACAACACGATCATTTACAACTGCTAAATTTACATTAGATACCTATACTAGAGCCTATTTAAAGGCCCAACTTGACAGATGTTTAATCCATGGTCACTGATAACTATTTACCTATTTATAAACTTATAACGCCGTCTATTCGCCGCCTTTGTGACAAAAATTGAAATATTTTTCTGTTTTTTTGTGCAGTGAAGAATATTTTATATATTATTGTTTTTTTGTTTTACAAAGAAGTCATAAACTTATTTCTATTTATATATGTACTGCACCAGTCCATTTATTAAAAGTCATTAACTTCAACTACCCACTATTCAATGTATATTATCTTATTTAATTTTGTTTTATTTGAACGGAACATTATGTCAATGGTAAACATCTGTCGAATCGAGCTTAAAATGGCTCAAATTTAAACTCAGTCCGTCCTCACTTCACAGATGAAGAATGTTTCAAACGAGCACGGCGAATCGTTCCACTTCAAACCTTTATCATCTCTATTCCAGAGTTCTAGGCAGTTCTCTTCTTCTCCGTTCTCGT
>NZ_JBNRJY010000424.1:0-623 GCF_059414725.1 Wolbachia endosymbiont of Tuta absoluta | reverse complement strand
CCATAATTTATTTGTTTGATTTTGGATAGTAAAGACAACATGAGAAGTAGCTTTACCTGTGTACATACTACGAGTATTACAATGATCGATCATCATTGTTGAACAAATTCTTGAAAAGTTAAACAACCCGAGGCAGTTTGTGAGGAATTTGAAAATATTTGCACTGAATTTTAATATGGCCTTATAGGAAGAATTTCAATTGTGTAATTGTTTGTTAATTGTTGACTGCCGAAGTGGCAGTGCGACAAAGGTACCGTGTTCGATTCTCGGTGGGGCACTCACAAAGTTAATATTTATCACTTTGTGAATTTGTTTCCGGTCTGGTTAAGATATTGCAGGCTGAACCACCTGATTTTCCATAAGAAAGATGGTTCCTTGCTTCGGAGGGCACGTTAAGCCGTCGGTCCCGATTGCTGTCTATGATTACTTCGATAGCGGTCGTTACACAACCATTTCAGAGGCCTACTACAAGTAGCAGGCGGTTGAAAAACTCTGACACCAGGGCTCATCGCGGGTCGTTGGACGACTCGGTGTCCCCCACGAAAAGAAGAATTGTATAATAATAAGTGATCTTTGGACACAATATATAATGTAAACAAAATAATACATACAGACACATATCA
>NZ_JBNRJY010000423.1:0-234 GCF_059414725.1 Wolbachia endosymbiont of Tuta absoluta | reverse complement strand
ATTGACGTGTTGCTACAGCAACAGAACAGCCGCGCGACCGAGGTCAAAGACATCTGGAACAGACAAAGAATTTTCATGCGCGGCTTGCCTTTCACCATCGACGCATTGCCTGCGAAAACTGAAGCACCCATTAACCAATGTTTGACAACACGTCGATCCATATTTAAACGAATTCAGTCACTCCAGCGATTCTGCTACGACAAAAAATATAAATCTAAAGACGCGACTCTACCT
>NZ_JBNRJY010000422.1:0-882 GCF_059414725.1 Wolbachia endosymbiont of Tuta absoluta | reverse complement strand
CTCGCTCGCCTTGGGCGTACCCAAAGGCGCCTTTTCCGGTACTTGAGTCGTCAAGCTAGGTAAATTATTTTTATCGATGTTACTACATAGGTATGTATTGTTGAAGTAGGTACTTTGTTCCACTTTTAATATAACTTCGCTAGGTGCTAATCTATTCCCAGATTTCCTAAGCAATACATTTTAAAAGCATTGGACGTAAGCCTGTTAAAAAAGGGCAAACATATTGCAAAACGGCACAAAAATTGTGTTAATGCAGCAGTGAATCGCTCAGATATAATGTTTCTTCAGCCGAATTAATTCTGCGTGGGCTCGTGCCGGCGCGCGGCGGCGGATGCTTACTAGACGGTGAGACGGCGACGGGGGCGGCCCCACGTGCACACACATTGTCAGATTATGAGATATCTACCTGCCTATAATAGCTAGGTTGGCAGACGCCTAAGTTTAAATTCTTATTATCATAGACATCTCATCGAGCTACTCGGCTTGAAAAAAACATTATTACAAAACACAATAGAAATTGGTAATATCACAAGTACTTATTTCGAAATATCTGATCGAACCCTCACCGCAGTGTCCCATGCATTGCCTGCTCCAGCAGAACTCCCGTTGCCAGTAGCCGGCCCATCTCCTCGGACCTTCTTATTCCGCCTGCAGCTCTTCAGATACGTCCTGATGCGCTTGCGGGCGCGCTCGGCGAACTCCGGGAACTGCCGCGTGCAAGAGTCTATGATGGCCTGGATCGATCAAAAATTGATATCATCACTATTTATCTGTGCTGAAGGTAAAAACTCTAGGTTGCCAGAGTTGTTTTCTATACCAATGATAAAATTTGATTATAAACAAAATAGCATGGTATTTAATGTAAAACATGAATTACATCAC
>NZ_JBNRJY010000421.1:0-316 GCF_059414725.1 Wolbachia endosymbiont of Tuta absoluta | reverse complement strand
ATCAGTCTTACAAGCATTGTATGCAAGGTTATGGAAATAGTTGTTGTCCACCACATAAGGATATTTCAATCCAAGCACAGAATCATCAGCGATCGATCAATAATATAGTATTGATAAGCACTAAACATATTCTAAGACCGAGCGCTCTACTCTCTTATAACATTCTAATAAGTTATGATATCTTTGATGCACAATACAAAAATGGTAATTGAATGTAGTATATTGAGTATATAGAAAAAAATAAAATCTTATCTTTTAACCCTACTGTTGGATCATTATATACTTCAGAAAAAATGTTATCATCACTATTTTCATT
>NZ_JBNRJY010000420.1:0-3325 GCF_059414725.1 Wolbachia endosymbiont of Tuta absoluta | reverse complement strand
TCCAAGTTCAAACCCATGAGAAAAATTACTGAACTTGTGAAGTTTATAGCCAGCGAAAACATTCGTTCTCTCAGAAAGTGGAAGATTAATACCAGCACCTATCTGGTAGGAAAAAAACTTTTCTACGTCTGGCTGTTGATCTTGCTGTGCTGGTTGAGATACTTTAGCTCCACCTCCTACACCAAAAGTAACATAAGGGGTAATATCCGTACTTTCAAATTGATGATGATAATGAAGCTTTGCCATGAATCCTAACTCTGCCAAAGATCCTCCAAACAAAACAGATTTCAATACAGGACCAGCTGAAATTTTTATGCTATCTGTATAATGATAGCCAAGCTCATAATTAATACCAAGATTGCCATATGACGACGAAGTATAGATTCTATCTCTAATCCAATCAACTCCAAAAGACGGTGCTGACAGAGAACAGCAGACTACTAAAGTAAGTAATTTTTTCATTTTTACCCTCTAACCATGAATATACGCATATATACCCACAGAAAAGTTAAAAATCACATAACTTACATAATAAAATCGGAATCACTTTCTTAGCTACTTGCCTTTCTCTTGCAATTGCCAAACTTCTCTTTGTCACATTTTGTTACCTACTGCAATCATCATTTTAGCCTATATCACTTGCTTTTTTTCAACAAAAATTCAAACCAGACTTCACTAAAAACATTCAATCGGAGCTTACAAATTAAAACTCATTCCAAATTCAACCCCATGCGAAAGTTCATGGAACTTTTGCAGCTTGTAGCCAGCAAAAACACTTGTTCTCTCAGAAAGTGGAAGATTAATACCAGAACCTATTTGATAAGAAAAAAATTCTTCTACGTCTGGCCCTTGATTTTCTGAAAGAGGAATTTTAGCAACTCCTCCTATACCAAAAGTAACATAAGGAGTAATATCTGTATTTTCAAATTTATAATGATAATGAAGCTTTGTCATAAGTCCCGCGTCTAAAATCCCTTCACTCATAACAAGTTTAACTGCAGGACCAAATGAAATTTTAATGCTATCTGTACAATGATAGCCAAGATCATAATTAACACCAAGCATGCCATATGACGAAGAGGTGTAGGTTCTATCTTTAACCCAATCAACTCCAAAAGACGGTGCTGACAAAGAACAGCAAGCCAACAAAGTAAGTAACTTTTTCATTTTTATCCTCCAAAGATTAATATATGCATATACAAGCATATAAATATTAAAAATAGTATAAATTGCAAGTAAAAAATTGGAATTATTTTATTTTTTTTGTTATTTGTCTTTCTCTTGCAATTGCAAATTGGCATATCTTTCACTATCTGCTGCAATCATCATTTGAGTCTACATCACTTACTTTCGCTTCAATATAATTTCCCACTAGCCTTTACTAAAAATATTCAATCAGAGTTTATAAATTAAAACTCACTCCTAGCTCAATTCCATGGAAAATTTTATGAAACCTTTGCAATTTGTAGCCAGCAAAAACACTTGTTCTTTCAGAAAGTGGAAGATTAATACCAGAACCTATTTGATAAGAAAAAAATTCATCATTGACTACAGCTTTGAAAGCCTCTCCAAGTAGAGCACTTATGTTTTCACCTATACTATCAGCTCTACCTACATTAGGTTTAGCCTTCATTGTACGCACTATAACAGCACCAACACCAGCAGTAATATAAGGAGTAATACCCGTATTTTCAAATTTATGATGATAATGAAGCTTTGCCATAAGCCCCACCACTGCTCCAAATTCTTCATCAAGAGTAGGTTTGATTAGAGAATTAATAATAGGTTTGATTACATAGCCAACTGAAATTTTAACGCTATCTGTATAGTGAAAACCAACGTCATAATTAACACCAAGTCGGCTATATGACAAAGAAGTATAAATTCTATCTTTAATCCAATCAACTCCAAAAGATGGTACTGAAAGAGAACAACAAACCAACAAGGTAAATAATTTTTTCATTTTTATCTAAGATCTCAGCATATGCATATATAAGCATAACCATCAAGAAAAAAATTGGAATTATTTTATTTTTTTAGTTACTTGCCTTTCTCTTGCAATTGCAAGACTTCCCTTTGGCACATCTTTCACTATAACGCTACCTGCTGCAATGACAGAGTCATCATGCACATTAAGCGGTGCAATTAATGAACTATTGGCACCAATAAAACAATTGCTTCCAATATTTGTTCTATGTTTCTTTTTCCCATCATAATTACAAATAACGGTACCTGCACCTATGTTACTCCCCTGCCCTACCTGAGTATTTCCTATATAACTTAAATGCTTTATCT
Source organism: Wolbachia endosymbiont of Tuta absoluta (assembly GCF_059414725.1). NCBI lineage: Bacteria > Pseudomonadati > Pseudomonadota > Alphaproteobacteria > Rickettsiales > Anaplasmataceae > Wolbachia > Wolbachia endosymbiont of Tuta absoluta. The sequence continues at coordinate 1,030 of NZ_JBNRJY010000420.1, read as the reverse complement.
TAGTATTTATACCTATATCACTTGCTTTTGTTTCAACAAAATTACCTATGATTGCACCATCACCTATTGTTGTATTTTCACATTTGGCAAATGGACCAACCCTAACACCAGATCCTATTTTTACTCCAGGACCAAAAAAAACGTATGGGTAAACAATCGAATCCATACCAATTTGCGTATCAAGAGAGAAGAAAACAGTTTCTGGAGCAACAAGCGTTACTCCAGAGTTAGTGAAAAACTTTCTTTTTTCTTCTTGAAAGTAAAACTCGGCCGTTGCAAGGTCATTCCTATTATTTATGCCAGTTGCCTCCTCCTCATCAGCAATAACATAGCCGACATTTAAATTACTCTTTACTGCAATGGAAACGATATCGGTCAAGTAATATTCATGAGCTTGGTTATTACACTCTATTTTCTCCACCAATTCACGTAGATTCTTTTCACGTGCAACCATTATTCCGGCATTAGCAAAATCATTATTTCTACCATTTTGTGCTTCTACGATTTCTCTTAGGGAACCGTTCTCAATAATTAGTCTACCGTATCCTTTATTATTAGTTTTAAACCCAAGACAAACTAAAGCATTGCTCTCTCCTAAGCAGCTTATCATTTTAGTTATTGTGCTGCTTTTTATTAGTGGAGTATCCCCATACTGCACAACAACTATATCTGACAATTCTTTCAGGTTCCTCATTGCAATTTTGACTGCATCTCCCGTGCCGAGCGTTGACTCTTGTGTAATTAGTTTTATACCCTCAAAGCATTTCAGCCTTTGAGTTAAAGGCAAATCGACTACAATAACTATTTTTTCAGGATTCAGCTGCTTTGCATTGTAAATGACATGCTCAAGCATGGAGAAATTACCTATTTTGTGCAGAACCTTAGGCAAGCTTGAATTCATTCGTTCACTATGCCCAGCAGCAAGTACAACAAATGTATAAGATTTATTTGTCACTTATCTTAAAGACGAAAAATGAAAACCATAATGGTTGAGCCAACTAACTCTATTGTCGTAAAAGCTCCTTAGATC
>NZ_JBNRJY010000419.1:0-559 GCF_059414725.1 Wolbachia endosymbiont of Tuta absoluta | reverse complement strand
CAAGTTTATCCAAATACACAACTGGGGTTTAATGTTAAGGTAGAAGTTTCTGGTATTGCAAACTTAAAGGCACTAGACATAGAAAAGTTAGAAATGGAGAAGTGGTATTTTATCATAAAGAACCAGGAATTTGGATCGATCATCTCAAAGGATTTCATTAATTATCTGTCCAGACTAATCTTGATTGTAATTAACCTTTTGGAAGTCGTTCCTTTCGAGATTACATCTCATTTGATTGGGCATTAATATGTTGTTTTATTGATGGCTCAATATTTGGAGACGGGTGTTTGCTAATTGGCATTATTTACGTTGTTTAGTTACGACATTGATTGATAGCTTTTTATACACGCGTGTAGAGTCATAATGACTTTGCTTACATTTGCAACCAAATAAATATCCTTCTAAATACTGCCTTTCTGCTGGTCCATTTAAAGTTTTCGTTATCGAAGTGAAGCTTTTCAGAATCTACTTAAACATCGTTAGAACAAGTCAACTAGTTAGTGTAAGTATAAACTTCTGGCGTCTAGCAGTAATCCCTAGTCCCTTATCTGTTTGTATG
>NZ_JBNRJY010000418.1:0-505 GCF_059414725.1 Wolbachia endosymbiont of Tuta absoluta | reverse complement strand
CAAGTTTATCCAAATACACAACTGGGGTTTAATGTTAAGGTAGAAGTTTCTGGTATTGCAAACTTAAAGGCACTAGACATAGAAAAGTTAGAAATGGAGAAGTGGTATTTTATCATAAAGAACCAGGAATTTGGATCGATCTCCTACAAACTGATATGAGTCTTTCACATGTGCACTTGTTTGGCCCCGAAGCTGAGATAGTACATTAGCTAGGTGCTTGGCCAGTTTTAAGTTGGTGTGTCAATCTGGCTCACTATAGGACGAAGTGGAACATCAGTTTTGTGGATTTTACGTAGACCATATATTTTTGGCGGTTTTGCACAGGTTGGTAATAATTATTTTACATCTAATTCTAGCGTGTCTTTATGTTTAGTTATTAATTCGGTTGTTTTTTTTTTTTAATTTAATTGGTGGGATCGATCAATCACCGTCCGCTGAAGAAAAGTCAATAATTATGAAAATATTTACATGTTGTCTACAATTAGAGTAGGCGTGTTTACTCAGG
>NZ_JBNRJY010000417.1:0-536 GCF_059414725.1 Wolbachia endosymbiont of Tuta absoluta | reverse complement strand
CGATTAATGTAATTATGATATTAAACAACTTTCGACATGGATATAAGGGCGTACTTTAAAAAAAGTGTTTCCATGCACAATTACTTGATTGCACCACAAATTGAAGATCGATCGTCTAGGTTAGGTAAGCCAGCGGTTCTCAATGGCGAGACGTGTACCGACAACACTTGTAGGTGATATTCTGGAATAGTTACTACGCATATCTTCTCTTTCATATATCCAAGTTAAACCCGTTTTCTGCAGTTTATAAGAAAAGTTTAAAAGATGCCGTGTGATGCTGGCTTAGAATAGCAACATCATCTCATAAAATGTTCACGATAAAAAACTACTATTCTTATTGCGGGATGTTTGCCATACCACCATGGTAGGCGGCTATGTGAGCGCAATGCAAAGTATTATATTTTACATGAAACGCAATTTAGGGGTAAACCCAGGTAGTACCTGGATTTATCCCTTAATCGCATTTTACGACACCCATTGTTAGAAATGTAGTGATGCTATTCTAAGCCATCACACGACCTACTCTACTCATGTCC
>NZ_JBNRJY010000416.1:0-485 GCF_059414725.1 Wolbachia endosymbiont of Tuta absoluta | reverse complement strand
GTCTTGTTTAGCGGAGCTGTTGTACCCACACGGGAGCAACTCCGATTTCAGTTTTTCACCAATGGCGACAACAATTTCTGGGACAAACATACAGAAAGGGAAGCTCGACAACATATTATGAATGATCGATCCCCACGCTTTCGTGCATCAGCGTCAATACCAGCTTAGTGAGCTGCCTTCGCAATCGGAGTTCTAAGACATATCTATGCATTTCACCGCTACTTGTCTTATTCCGCCCACTTCAAATGGATTCAAGCCCATCAGTATCAAAGGCACTGCGATGGTTGAGCCACCGTATTTCACCCCTGACTTAATAGGCCGCCTACGCACCCTTTAAACCCAATAAATCCGGATAACGCTCGGATCCTCCGTATTACCGCGGCTGCTGGCACGGAGTTAGCCGATCGATCATTGCGTTTTTGACAACTTTGAAGAACGCCTCTACGGTCTCTTGAACATCTACCTTCTCTAAGCCAGTTTTGTTA
>NZ_JBNRJY010000415.1:0-4422 GCF_059414725.1 Wolbachia endosymbiont of Tuta absoluta | reverse complement strand
ATTCTCCAGATTTCAACAAAATTGAGCATTATTGGTTTGCTATAAAAAACAGAGCCAGGAAAAACATTCCTCTATTCGAATCCTTTCGTCGTGCTGTTGATTCTGCCTTCCTATGACCTGTTCGGACTATTATGAGAAATGTTATAACCCCAGCATTAACATGAGTATAAGTGTTGGTAGTGTGTCCAACAGCGAAGCAAGGGTCTCATCAAAATGTAAAGAAGTCTATGAACAAATAGAGGAAGAAATGAAAGCAAGCGAAATTTTGCATATTGATGAAATCAGTCACTACAACAAAGGCAAGTTGGGATGGTGCTGGATGTTTGCCAACAATAACGCAAGTCTTATGAAGTTAGCAGATACAAGAGGAATGAGGTTTTTAAAGAATAGTGCATTTTGTGATTACAAAAATCGTGTAATTACCGACAGATATGCAGTTTACAACTACTTCAGTGATGAAAAACGACAAATTTGTTGGGCTCACTTGTTGAGAAATTTCGAGAGGTTATCTCATAGCTGGAATAGTGAAGTAATGAGACTTGGCAATTGTTTAAAAGATGCAGCTAATGGATTATTTGCATTAAAAAATGCTTTGTCAGAAAATGAAATTAGTATTTCAAAGTTCACTAAGCAATCTAAAGAGTTGCGAAGATTTATGCAGTACTGCATGATAAAAATATCTTATATACTTGAAGCAAAAGGAGCTTCACGAACGGTAAAGGGTATTATAAAATCCGAGCCAATGATGTGGACATTTTTGGATGACCCAAAGAATATTCCATTAACGAATAATCATGTTGAACGACAAATACGGCGTTATGTTGTCTATCGTAAGAATTCATATTTTGCACAGTCAGAGCGAGGGAATAGATTCCTTGAGCGGATAATTTCTCTGTATCTCACTTGGAGACAAAAAAAAGTTAAATCCATTTCAAAACCTTTTATCTATTGTCTCTTAAGCCGCACCTCTGAACGGATACCCGTAATTGGGTTTTAAAGCGATTCTACAACCTCAGGGTACAACTATACCACCAAGACCCAAGTTACTCACATAGGGTAGCTTAAAACTCGATTATGAGGTACTTCTAAATTATCTTTTACCTTAAACTTTCACTTACTAGAAAGAGCCCTGTTCAATTTTATTATGTTTTTTATTCCTTGTAAAATATTTTTTCAAAAAAGTGAACAGTTTTTGTAATTTCGGTGAAACAAGAGCTGGTTTTGGAGGTCTTATTGAAATATAACGACTTTTATCTAAAATTCTTAAGTTGAGTTTTTAGGTAATCTGTATAAATAATTTGTAGATGAAGCTAAAGGAAAAAAGTTTTGCCATAAACATAAGCTACAAAACCCTCTCAATAATTCAAGATGGAGACAAAGATCTAAATTTATTTATTTACGTCTCTAATTTTATCTCGTATAATGGAGACAAAGATTTATATTTTGTGTTTTATGTCTCCATTATTTATTGGTAGAAAAACTGAGTTAAAACAACTACTGGAGCTTACAGAAAAAAATACTGCATCTTTTGTAGTAGTCAAAGGAAGGCGTCGTATAGGAAAAAGTCGTTTAATTCAAGAGTTTGGTAAATACTTCGAGCAATATTACTCCTTTATAGGTTTGCCACCAGAAAAGCATACTACAATGTCCTACCAACTTAATGAATTTTCTAGACAAGTTGCTAGACAATTTAATACATCTTTTGCTAGGTATGATGACTGGAGCGATTTACTATGGGCAGTTGGTGAACGTCTACTATCAGGAAAAACATTATTGCTGTTTGATGAAATTTCTTGGATGGGCTCAAAAGATCCAACCTTTTTAGGCAAAATAAAAAATTTTTGGGATACGCAGCTAAAAAATAATAACAAGTTAATTTTCGTTGTTTGTGGATCAGCTTCATCCTGGATCGAGAAAAATATACTTAGCAGCACTGGTTTCGTAGGGAGAATATCGTTAACTTTAACACTCGGAGAATTATCACTTTCTGATTGCAATGAATTTTGGCCGAAAAATATTTCAGCATATGAAAAATTTAAGGTGCTTGCAGTAACTGGCGGAATTCCAAAGTATTTAGAGGAGGTAAATTTTAAACATAGCGCTGAAGAAAATATTAAAAGGCTTTGTTTTACAAAAGGTGGGTTTTTAGTTGAAGAATTTAATCAAATATTCTCAGATTTATTCATGCGAAAAACGGCTTTTTATAAGCAAATAGTCAGAGCTCTTTCTACTGGAGCTAAAGAACAAGAAGAAATTTGTGCTACTTTAAATATCGTAAGACATGGACGCATTTCTGAGTATCTATATGAACTTGAGCTTGCTGGTTTTATTGCAAAGGATCATACTTGGAGTATAAAAACTGGTACTGATTCACGACTCAGGAGGTACAGACTTCAAGATAATTATTTAAGGTTTTATCTAAAATATATCGAAAAAGATCTAGGAAAAATTAGTCGTGACACCTATTCTATAGGGTTCTTACCAGAGTGGTATACAATTATTGGGCTTCAATTTGAAAATTTGGTGCTGAACAATAGAAAGAGTATACATAATATCTTAGGAATTGATAGAATAATAAGCGAGAATCCATTTTTTCAGAAAAGAACACGTAATAGTGCAGGTTGTCAAATTGATTATATGATTCAAACGAAGTTTAACACTCTCTACATTTGCGAAATCAAATTTTCAAAAGATAAAATTGGTCATTCAATAATACAAGAGGTACAAAAGAAAATAGATGCACTAAATCGTCCAAAAGGCTTTTCATGTCGTCCAGTCCTTATCCACGTTAATGATGTAAGTGATGATGTTATAGATAGTGGTTACTTTTCACACATAATTGATTTTGGAAAATTATTAAATTGTAAGTCATGGTTTTTCTGACTTTAAAATAGTGTCTTTTTAGTTTTTATGTTTATTCTTAACTTATAGAGGTTGCTTATGACTGATACTTTAACTTTAAAAGAGGGAGATATTGAAACTACTGCTTTTGATAATAGCAATTTTACTAGAGTATTACACGATGGAGAATGGTGGTACGTAATAACAGAAGTAATAGCTTTTCTGACAGGTAGTAAGAACCCATCTGACTATCTAAAAAAGATAAAAAGCAGAGATATAGGGCTTTCTGAAGGATGGGGACAATTTGTCACCCCCCTTGAAATTAAAACAAAAGGTGGTAAACAGAATGTTAATTGTACAAATGTTGAGGGGTTGTTTCGTATTTTGCAGTCTATTCCTTCCAAAAGAGTTGAACAATTTAAACGTTGGCTTGCAAAAGTCGGGTATGAAAGGCTACAAGAATATGAAAATCCTGAGCTTGCACTCAAACGAATCTATGCCGATTATGCTGCAAAAGGGTACCCTCAGGAATGGATACAAAAGAGAATAGAATCGATAGCTGTCAGAAATCAACTAACAAAAGAATGGGGTAACAGAAATATATCTGACCACAATAATAAGTATATTGAAGGTAGGGAATACGCAATATTGACAGACGTAATTTCTGAGGGAACGTTTGGAGTAAAAACAAAGCATCATAAGGAAATAAAAGGCTTGAGGAAACAACCACTAAGAGACCATATGACACCAATTGAATTAATTTTTAACATGCTAGGAGAACAGGCTACCATTGATGAAATAAAAGATAAAGATGCACAGGGCTATAATAAAAATTTAGAAGCGGCAAAGGAAGGAGGTAAGAACGCAGGCACAGCAAGAGAGGCATTTGAAAAAGCTAGAGGTGTGAAAGTCGTTTCTTCAGATAACTTTTTAAAGAGGATTAAAGATTAAAGTTCTCACTGGGAATGTTCAAAAAAGTGTGTCAAATCGAAAAAAAGTAATAAATTGATATAAAAAAATGGAGGTTTGAAAATGAGTCAGAAAATAGTAAACAGAACTAACGGATTGGTAGATTATAAAGAGTTGGAAACAAATATCCTGTCGTCTATACGAGAAGGAAGACCGTTGACAGGAAAGGAGGGAGCATTAACGCCATTTATAAAAAGGCTGCTTGAAGCTAGTCTAGAGGGTGAAATAGAACATCATTTATCTGCTGGAAGTGAAGAAAACAATCGTAGAAACGGGAGGAATGGCAAGACTTTGAAGACAAGCGCAGGTTCATTTGAACTATTGACACCAAGAGACAGAGAAGGAAGTTTTGAACCACAAATAGTGAAAAAAAGGCAAACAAGCTTACATCCAGAGCTTGAAACGAAGATTTTGAGCACATTTGCCAGTGGTATGAGCTATAGAGATATAGCGTCACACGTTGAGGAAATTTATGACCACAAAATATCTGCAGCAGAAATATCCAATATCACCGACAAATTACTGCCGTTAATCAATGAATGGCGCAGTCGTCCACTGCAATCTGTATATCCAATAGTATTCATGGATGGCATGTTTTTCAAAGTCAAGGAG